>JBJMQQ010000266.1:0-49053 GCA_045802645.1 Polyangia bacterium | reverse complement strand
GTCCCGCGGAAGCCAGGCGGCTGCTGCGGGTGATTCTGGCCACCGGGGAGGTCGTGTTCACCAGCCACGCACTCGACGAGATGGCTCAGGACGGTATCAGTCAGGCGGAAGCGATCGGCGTTCTTCGGAGCGGGGTGGTGGAGCCTGCCGAATTTGAAAGGGGCTCGTGGCGCTACCGCGTGCGGGCGAGCCGGGCCTACGTCGTCGCGAGCTTTCGATCCGAAGTTGCCGCCGTGGTCGTGACCGCCTGGAGGGTCATCCGATGAAGTGCCCCGATTGCGGCGCCGGCCTGCGCGTGTCACGGGAGCCGCACAAGTACACGCTGCATCCGAAGTGGGCGATCACGATCGCTGACGCCGAGATTCGGCGTTGCCCGAAATGCGGGTACTTCGAGGTCGTGATCCCCCGGCCAGAGGCCCTCCATCGAACGATTGCAGCCGAGGTCATCCGGAAGCCCGCCCGGCTTTCGGGCCCGGAATTCGCGTTTCTGCGATCGGAGCTCGGCATGTCCGGTCGGATGCTCGCCAAGACCATCGGCGTGGTCCACGAGTCGATCTCCCGCTGGGAAACCGGCGTGCTGCCGGTCTCTCCGCCTGTGGATCGGTTGATGCGTACGATGATTGCTCTCACGATTGCGGGGGAGAAGTTCCCGGTGGAAACCCTGTCGCACATCGAAGGAGACGCCGGCCCGATCAAGTTGGTCGTCACCGTCGACGCGAAGGGTTCTTGGAGACGCGCCGCTTAGGAGGTCGAACGATGGGAAGCCTGTACGTCAAAGGGGCGAAGCTTTGGCGAGCAGCTGTTCGCGCCTCTGGGTGGTCCACTCAGCGGCTTTCAGGATAGAGGTCGTCATCGGTGGGCTCGAAGGCAGGGTCAGCCAGGCGCTTGGGCCCGTCCATCGTGTTCAGAGTAGCGTCGTGAATCGCGAATCGCCAGCGCTCATGACGCGTCCCGTCGGCCCGGGTGCCCGGAAACTCACGGCAAATTCGCGGCGCGGTCGAGGCCACATTCTCGAATGCCGCTCGGAGCGACTACTGGCCTCGGCCAGCGTGTCGATCGTCGCGACGCCAAGCCTGCTGCGCGGCAGGTAGCGGAGTTCACCTCTGACGATCTCGTCGTGCGAGTTGCGCAGTGACCGGCCGGAATAATACGCCCGGTTAGCGTTATCGTCATCGACGTGAGTCGCGACACAATGTTGTACCTCTCTTCACCGAGAAGCCGATCTTGCCGCGTCTGAACACTCCAGGGTCCGGTCACGCGGGGCCTGCAGCCGTTGCTGGATGGCAGTGGCTGCCAATCTCCGTTGCGTCGTACCAAAAGCGTATCCAGCACGCGATCAATGTCATTTCGAGTCGGGTGAAAGCCTTTGGTCCGTGTAATGCCGCGTTCAAGGCGCTTCCCGGAGGACGGACGTTTGCACAGGTCTGGTCCGATCCGGCCGTGTGGATAAGCTACGATCCAGGGAGTGCGAGTGGACGGTTCGGAGCGACACTCGGCAACGAGGTGACCCTCTCCCAATACGCGTTCAGAATGGGCTCCTGGACCCTCGTTGCGACGCTCATCCACGAACTGGCGCACGTCAACGGAGCAGATGGGGTGTCGCACGACGCGGAGGCCACGCTACAGAAATGCTTGATGGGCGCGCATCACGACCCTGCTATCTTGGGACAGATTCGGTCGGCTCCAATGCCGGTCAAGATTGTTTAAATCCTGCTGGCGAGATTTGTCATGAGACAGCCCCGCAGGTCGTTAGTGTCTCTCGTTGTGGCTGTCGCAGGTCTTTACCCTTCGCTTGCGGGTGCGTGTCGCTGCCGCGAGCCCTCGACCGCCGCCGCATACTCGCGCGCGGCGCTCGTGGTCATGGCGGAGGCTTTGGAAGTTCGCCCGCGTCCAGAGATTCACGGCGACCAACTGCGGGTCCGAGTCCTGGAGGCGTGGAAGTCAGAGTCGCCCGAGATTTTGGATGTCGTCACCGGAACCGACTGCGCGTACGCGGTGCACGCAGGGGAAAAGCACTTACTCTTCCTAGTACGCGCAGAAGATGGCTTCACGACCGGCCGGTGTATGGGCGACGTTCCGATTAGTCGGAGCAACGGGCCACTCTCGTGGCTGCGCAGGCACGGCAAGCCGGCACTGACCGTCCCCGCGCACTGACGGCCCGAGGGAGCTCCCGGTTCGGCTCACGCACTCGGCGCACTGTATCGGCGGTCGATCCCCTCGTCGCGGGGCGGGCAGTCTGCTCCTTCGACCCTTGACCACTTCAACGGCTAGTCGGACACCAGCGGGCCGTTTTGCCACCAGTGTCGGCAAGTGCGCGAAACGGTTAGTAAGATGGTGGCAAATCGGTGGCAAAGCAGTCATGCCGGGCAGGAAAACTTAGGAAGCCCGAGGACTTAAGTAGCGACCCCAGCGGGATTCGAACCCGCGTTCATGCCTTGAAAGGGCATTGTCCTGGGCCGGGCTAGACGATGGGGTCGGGTGGCCGGAAGGAGGGCGAGAGTGTGTATGGAAGGGGTGGGGGAGTGCAAGTGGGACGGAGCGGAAAAACGCGGTTGCGGCGGGGATGGCGGTGGTTATACTGAACACGGGTACAGGTACTGCTCATGGGACGGAATCTGTCGCTGCTGGCTCACTTGCCCCGGTTCGAGGCGGACGGGGTCACGCATCGGCGTGACTGTGAGTGTGTGCGGTGCGATGCGGGGTTCAGGCCGTCGGAGCAGGAGCGGGCGGTCGCGCAGCGGCGCTGGGATGACCGGAAGGCGCGGGAGGCGGCGGAGCGGGGACTGGCCCGCCGGGAAGAGCGGGCGCGGGTTCGGGCTCTGGCGACCGGGATGCAGCTGACGGCGGACGTTCGGGCGGCGGATGCGCACGTGCGGGAGCTTCGGGAAGCCAAGGCTCGCGTCGACGCCGACCGGCGGCTGGCGCTCTTCCAATCGCTGCGCGCGGCGGGGTTGTCCATCCCCGCGGCCCTCGACGAGGTCGAGCGCCGGGAGCGTGCGGGTGCGCCGCCGACGCACGAATCGCGGGAGTCGCAGATTCGGCACAGTCGATAAGCACCGCCCTTCCGTGCGTCAGGGGTTCCGGACGCAGTCCTGCGTCGACCGGATGTCCGGCGACAAATCGACGACCTCGAAGTTGTCGACGCCGATCGAGTTGAATGACTGGGCCGTGATGCCCAGCGACGACCACTTGGCCGTCGTGGTGCGATCGTCGGCGAAGGTCAGGGCGATGTTGCCGCCGTCCGAGAGCAGCATGCCGTACGTCTTCATTGCGTGCAGGATCACGCGCTGGCCGGCGTTGTACGGCGTCTCGTCGAAGCTGGCCTTCAGGCGAAAGCGCACGCCGTACGGAGGCGCGTCGGCGTTGCTGCTGGACGGTCCGCCCGCGTGGCCCGCCGGGTGAACGTAGACCCGCGCCTTCATGCGCGCGTTCGGCAGGATGAACCGCAGCGCGTGTTTGACCTGGCCGGTCGCGACCTCGTCGGCGGTCGGCAGCAGGCCCGCGATCGGAAATCCGGCGGCGTCGGCGGAGGTGCATTGCTCACCGCGCATGCCGGGCGGATACGCTTTGGTCAGGTCCCACACGATCGCGACCATCGCCGCCACCCCCGTGCTCGTCTGGGTCGCGTTGTACAGCTCGTAGAGCTTCTTCTGGCTGCGCTCCGCGACCAACACATGGCAGTCGCCGTTGCCGACGTCGCACGTGTACGTCGCGCTTCCTTCCGCGTTCCCGTTGGCGGGGAAGGGCATCTGGAACGGAACCGGGTCGCAGTCCGTGCCGCCGAAGCAGTACCCGCCGCCCGCCGGTCCCGTCACCGTCCGCCGGGGCGTTGTCGCGTCCGCCATGAACAGCGGCAGCGAGAAATCGATCTGCAGGCGGTTTCCGTTGCCCCAGCCGCCCAGCGACTTCAGCGCCGCGATGATCGCGTCAGAGCGGGTGTCCTTCGCCAACCCGGACACGTCTTTCGTCCAGGGTTCAGGTTGTTGGAACAGGCCACCGGCGGTCGAGGTCCCGCCCGTCCCGCCCGTTCCGCGGCTCGCGGTCTGCCGACCGTTTGCTGCCGTACAAGCCGCTGCGACGGCGACCACCGCCAGCCAGATCGTGCGCGTCATGGGTCCAAATGTAGGCCTGGCACCTGAAGATCGCGGCGAAAAATCACGATACGATGTCCCATGGCGACCTCTACGCGACCGCTGGCCTTTCTGTGCAACCGGACCTTCCTGCGTGCGTGCGTCTTCGTCGCGGCGGCGGCTTTCGCCGGACGTGCGCAGGCGGCGGACTACAGCGTCGCCGCCGGCGGCAGCGATACGGCCAGCGGGCAGGCATCGGCGCCGTGGCTGACGATCCAGCGGGCGTTCAAGACGGTGAAGGCCGGCGACACGGTCACCGTCGAGGACGGCACGTACGCTGGCCTCGCCTGTGACACCGTCTCGGGAACGGCGGCCGCGCGCATCGTGTTCCGGTCGCGGAACAAGTGGGGCGCCAAGATCACCTCCGCCACCAGCGGGTCCGCCCAGGACTTCGTGCAGTTCTCGTCGTGCAGCTACATCACCTTCGACGGCTTCGAAGTATCGGGCGCGCCGCGCTCGGGCATCGCCATCCTGGGCAACGCGGACGACGGCAGCGACGCGCGCGGCGTGGTCATCCAGAACTGTTACTCGCACAATAACGGGGGCACGACCGTCGCCGGGCGACACGACGGCATCTTCTCGGGCTTCGCGCTGGACCTGACGATCCAGGACAACAAGATCGACACCACGGGCGAGCACGGCATCTATGTCTCGAACGCCGCCGACAATCCGGCGATCCTGCGGAACGACGTCTCGAACACGGGCAGCAACTGCATCCAGATCAACGCGGACGTCAGCACCGGCGGCGACGGCGTCATCTCGAACTGGCGGATCGAGGGGAACACGGTCCGCACCTGCAAGGGGTCGGCTGGGATCAACCTCGACGGCGCGGTTCACGGCATCGCCGTCAACAACGTGGTGTACGGCGCCACGAACGGCGGCTTCACGCTGTTCCAGGGTGACGCGGCCGAGGCGTCGCACGACAACGTGATCGTCAACAACACGGTGTACAACCCGAACGGCGCGCGCTCCGCCATCCAGGTGGCCGACGGCGCGAACAACAACGTGGTCTTCAACAACATCTTCATCGCCAAGTCGGCGGCGTTCGAGGTGCAGACCGTCAACGGCCTGATGCACGACTACAACATCGTCTCCGGTTTCGACGGCGGCTCGGCGGCAGCGCACGAGTCGACCGTCACGGTCGCGAACGCCGCGTCGCTGTTCGCCGGCGCCAGTACGGGCAACTTGCTGCTTGCCGCGGGCAGCGCGGCGATCGACAAAGGGATCGCCACCTACGGCGGCGGCACCGCGCCGGCGGCGGACGTGCTCGGCGCGAAACGGCCGGCCGGTGCCTCAGACGACCTGGGCGCGTATGAGTACGGCTCGGCGCCGCCGGCGACCGGCACCGGGGGAAGCGCGGCGACGGGCGGTCGCGGCGGAACCGCCGGAAGCCGCGGAACCGGCGGCAGCGTCGGAACCGGCGGCAGCGTCGGAGCCGGGGGCAGCGTCGGAACCGGCGGAACGAGCGCGGCTGGCACGGCCGGGGCGGGGGGCAACGCCGAGGCGCCCGGCGGCAGTGGCTGCAGTTGCAGCTCCGCGGCCGCGAAACCGAGCGGCGTGCTCCTGAATCTCGTCGCGGCGGCGCTCGCGCTGGCGGCACTGAGCCGGCAGCGTCGGGCGCAAGCAATGATCAATAAAACGAAATGTCGTCCACCCAGAGGTCGAAGATTTCATTGACGAAGAAGTTGAAGTCGACCGTGTAGATCTCCGCGGTATCCAGGGCTGCCTCCTGGACGCCGAAGTGCTGCTGTCCCAGGCCGGCGAACGGGATACGGTACTGGGTCCACTGTGTTCCGAGCTGAGTCAGGGCGACGCCGAAATTGTCGTAGCAGGCGGTGGATCCGCTCGAAACCGTTGCATCGCAGATGCCTCCCTCCGGCCGCGTGGCTTTGTCGCTGATGCTCAAGCGCACCTGATCCGCCGAGGTATCGCCGATGCGGGCCCAGAACGTGATGCCGGTCCACGCGTGTGCGTCGTAGGGGAGCAGACCGGAGGCACCGCCGTCGACGGGGCCGTATCGAAGCGACGTGGTCAAGACCGCCCAGCTGGTGAACCCCTGACCGGTGACATGCATCGCGTGAAGGCTCCCGCAGCGGCCGCCGCCCGGGATCGGCTCAGCCGACGCGTTGCCGTCGGGGACGATGTTGGCGCCGGGCGAGACCATGTCACCGCCCGCCCACCAAGACCCATTCCGTCCTCCGATCATCAGGATGCCCGGATCGGTGGCCTCCATGTCGTCGATCGCCGCGGTGGGATCGACCGGGCCAGTGCTGGTCGGGCAAGCGGTCGGGCTGGCGCCGGCCGCCCCGCCGGCGGCGGTCAGCAACCCGCCGGCGCCGCCAGAGCCGCTGGCGAGCGGAGGGCCGGCGTTGTCGGAGCTGCAAGCGCCAGCCAGCAGCCCGGCCACGGTCAGGGCACCGGTGGCCATCCAGATTTGGTGGTGTCTCATCGGTCTCTCCTTGATCGTGCGCTCACACGAAGCCGGACAGCGGGCCCGTGCACCAACTCGTTTGTCCGAACGTCGTGTCGGGGATGTCCATTGCATTCAGGATCGAGACCAGCAGATTGTTGTGGGCTAGCCCCTGACCCTCGTAATTGAGATAGCGGCCGGTTACCAGCGGCCCGCCTCCGTTGCCCGCCAGCACGTACGGCGCGTCCTGGCGGCTGTGCGTGTTCCCCTTGGCCAACTCGTTGCACCAGAGAACCAAGGTGTTGTCGAAGAGGGTCGCGCCCGTCGCGTCGCGCGTGGCCTTGAGCCGCGCAATCAGGCCGGCCATCTGCTGCGCGTACCAGGTGTTGATCTGGGTCAGCTTGGTCACCGCGTCGCTGTCGCCGTCGCTGCGATGTGATAGGTCGTGGTGGCCGTCGGCGATACCGAGCCAGGTGAACCTCACCTGCGACACCGAGCGTGACCATTGCAGGGAGGCCACCCGGGTCAGATCACAGGCCAGCGCCATCGTGAGCAGGTCCATCTGAATTCCGCCGACGGTCGCGAACGAATCATTGTTGTGGGCGGCGACTGCGGGGACCTTCGGGTCCGCACAGGCCGGATTGCTCTCGACCAGGTTGGTGGTCAGACGCGTCTCGACCTCGCGAATGGCCGTCAGGTGCGCGTCCAGCCGCTGCTTGTCGCTGCTGCCCAGCTGTGCCGACATGCGCGTGTACTCGGCGCCGACCGCGTCCAGGATCGACTTGTGCCGTATCCGCTGGTGCGCCAGCGCGACGGGATCGGTGTGCAGGTCCGAGAAGACGGTCTCGTAGACCGCCACCGGGTCGTCGGTGGGCGGTAGCGGCTGATTCGCCGCGCGATAGATCATGCGACCCCAGTCATCGGCCGCGCCGACCTGCACACCCAGCTCCAGCGAACGGAACGGCGTCGGGGCGGCCAGCGCTTCGGCGATGCGCTGATCGACCGAGGGCCCGGTTGCCCATCCTGCGGGCGGTCCGCCCACGCCAGCGAATGGTCCAGGATTCAAGGGGCTGCCCGTCAGCATCCCGGAGATGCCGTTCTGGTGCCCGTCGCCACCGCCCCCCTGTTGCAGCAGTCCCTGGACGATCACCAGATCGGCCTGGTGGGCCGCCAGCGGCGTCAAGATTGGCGACAGAGCAAAGCTCAGCTCGCTGCCGGTGGGGGCCCAGGATGGCAGCGTCCCATTTGGCGAGAACATCACGATGAAGCGCTTGGGGGAGCCGGCGGCCCGCGCGCGGCGGGGCAGCATCGCCTCCAGCAACGGCAGGGCGATGGCGGCGCCGCCGGCACCACGCAGGATCGTGCGTCGAGAGAGGCGCTTCATGGTTGAGACTCCGGCGGCAGGTTGCGAAACGCGGCCATGCGGACCGTCTGGCGGACCATCTTCTTGAAGTCGCCGTCTGGACCGGACAGCGTGGCCGCCAGCGCCGAGATGCTGCACTCGTCACCGGCGGTCTGTTCGCTACGGCCGAAGGCGTAACGGAACCATTGAGTCGCCGCGCAGCTCGCCACCTCATCGCTGGCCGCCAGCTTGGCCGCCAGGCTGGGAATGCCGTTCAGATCGCCGTCGACATCGGTCCCCGTCAGCGCGCCCGTCGCGTCGACCGGCTGGTCGGCATCGGTGTCGCGCCAGACACCCGTGGCGTCTTCGTGCTCGAACGCAAAGCCGATGGGGTCCATGCGTGTATGGCAGGCGGCACAAACGGGATCCGCGGTGTGCTGCGCGAAGCGCGCGCGGGTCGGTAGCCGCGGATCGACGACTGGTGGCGCGACGACGATCGTGGGTGGCGGCGGCGGCGGCGGGCGGCAGAACAGCTGGGCGCGCACGAATTTGCCGCGCAGCACCGGCGAGGTCTGGTCGGCCTTGGCGTGCACGGCCAGGAACGCGCCCTGTGTCAGCATCCCGGCTGCGCGGGTCGGGTCCAAGGCGATTCGCTGGTAGCCGGTCGACCCTGGATCGGGCAGGCCGTAATAGGCCGCCAGTGACGAGTTGGCGAAGGTCACGGGCGCGGTCAGCAGGGCCGTCAGTGTTGGCCGGCCATTCCACACGTCGGTCAAGAACAATGAGGTCTCGGTGCTCAGCGCAGCAGGCGTGGCGTCGGTCCACTTGCGATAAAGCGCGCGGTTCTTGTCTATCCCGCTGACCGCCTCGACCTCCCACCACTCGGTGGCAAAGTGGACGAACAGCTCCGCGGCACGCCCCAGGGCCAGCAAGCGATCGGTCTGAGCGAGCAGGCCGGCCTCGGTGGCCAGGTCCCCATGCTCGGCGGCCGCCAGCAGCGCCTCGTCGGGCGGCGCGCCCGTCACCAGGAACGCCAGGCGTGTCGCAAGCGCGTAACCATCCAGCGGCTGCGCGGCCGGCTCCGGGCGATAAAGGAACTGGGGCGCCTGCAACATCGTGGACACGACGGCCGCCACGCCATCCGCTGGTGTCGGATCGGCGGTGGCGGCGTAGAGCTGCGCCATCGCCTGCTGCTCGTCGGCTGTCAGGGGCCGCCGCCAGGCGCGGCGCCCGAACGCGTTCGTGAATGCCGTCACGCACGCGGCATCACCGGCTGTCGGATCGCACCCAGCGAACGTCTTCGCGCGCGAGGCGTCTGCCGCGAGGGTCGCGGCCGCCGTCTGCGCCGTCTCCAGGTAACGCTGCGCGTGAAGGCTGGAGATGCTGTAGGCGCTGGCGATGTCGTCGAAATCCATCGACTCCTCGTCCGGAGGCAAGTTCAGCGCAATGGACGGGTCGGCGCCTGTCAAGTCGGCCATCGCGCGGCCGTATTCGAAGCGGGTCATCCGGCGTAGTGGCGCCGGCCCCGGCTCCGAGGCGCAAAGCGGCTCCCCGGCCGTCGTCGTGCCGGCCCCGCCACCCGCGTGACAGCCTGCGAGCGCCGCCAGAACCAAGCACCCAGGCTGACTGCGCCGTCGTGTCACCATCGGGACCGCCTCTCGGCAATCAAAGAGTCGCCAGCGCCAGATGGGGACGCATCTTTTTCAAGGACTGACCCCATCGACGGTGCGGCGCGCCCTGCCCTCACGTATGCGCACCTCGCCGAAGATCGCCGCGTAGGGGAGGCGGATCGTCGGCTGGTGCTGGCCCTCGCCAGCGCCGCGGAGCCGCCAGCAAATCAGCCAATGAATACAGGTACTAAGCTCGGGTGGGCCCAGCAGGGTTCGAACCTGCGGCCAACGGATTAAAAGTCCGCAGCTCTACCAGCTGAGCTATGGGCCCGGGTGTCGCCTTCCACCGCCGGGGTGCCCGGTGGCAGACGAACGGCCGCACCATGCCACAAACTCGAAAAGCTGCGCCAGTCTAAGTTGTCCGGATGGACGCGGCGCTGGCGGCGGGCATCAGCGGGGTGATGTCGCCTTCCTCGTCCAGGGAGGCCGACCGCGGGGCGATCTCGATGCCGTGCGCAGCCGCGAACCGGATCAGGCTGGCGGTCGTGCGCACGCCCAGCTTGCGGTTGATGTTGGTCCGGTGCGTGTCGACGGTCTTGATGCTGATGAACAGCTTGCTCGCGATCTCCTTGCTGCCGCGCCCCGCGACGACCAGCCGGAAGATCTCACGCTCGCGCCGCGACAGCCGGTTCAGGCCGCCCGCGTTCTCGACCGGCGTATCGGGACGCAGCCGCGCCGAGATGACCGGGGAGATATAGGTCCCGCCCTGCGCCACGGTCGTGATCGCGGCCAGCAGGTCGGAGGTCGGCTGCTCTTTCAGCAAGTAGCCGGACACGCCCGCGGACAGCGCCTCCGACGCCGAGAACTCGTCGCGGAAGGCGGTCATGATCAAGACCCGCGTCTTCAGGCGGAGCCGCCGGACGGCGCGGACCAACTCGATGGCGTTTCCGTCCTCGAGGGACAGGTCCGCCAGCAGCAGGTCCGCGGAGCAGTGCTCGAGCAGCGACATCGTCTCTCGGACGCTCGCCGCCACCCCCACGACCTGCAAGTCCGGCTTCTCCGCGAGCAAGCTCGCCAGGGCATCACGGACAATCGGATGGTCGTCGACGATCAGTATGCGGGTCATCGGCGAGTAATTTTATACGCTGCTCCCCGATGTAAAGAGCGTTCCGTTCATTACCCCCCCCCCAGCTCCGGCTGAGCTTCACTTTCAGAAAACACCTGAGTCTCGGATGCGGGAAGTCAGGGCTTAGGGGGCGTCCAGGCCGTGTCCGCAAGGTCCCCTTCGACGAATCCGAAATAAACTTCCATCTGCTTACGCATGAAGGCCTGCGCGTCCTTGCTGGTCAGATCCAGACGGTAGGTATTCACGAACTTGACCGAGTCCTGCAGCCACATCTGCCAGGCGTCCATCGACACCTCGTTGTAGATGCGCTCGCCCAGCTCGCCGGTGACCGGCTTGAAGGGGAGGCCGGGAAGGTCTTTCTTGAGCTTTCGGCAATGAACGATGCGCGCCATGGTGGGGGCTCCGAAGAGGGGGAATCGAACGACCCCTATACCGCAACGTCCGGCCCCGTCAAGGATCACTGGTCCCCGGCCATGTCATCCACCAAACGGCGCAAAGCTGGAATGTCGAGCGGCTTCTCGACGCGCTGGTTCGGGATCTCCTCGAAGAAGCTGCGCACGGCCGGGCTGAACACGCCGCCGCTCATGAAGACCACCCGATCGGCCAGGTCGGGCCGCACGCGCGCCAGCTCCTGGTGAAACTGCATCCCGTTCATCTCGGGCATCATGACGTCGCACAGGATCAGGTCAAATTTCGCGCCGCCGAGTAGCCGGTCCAGCCCGTCGCGCCCGCGGTCCACGACCGTCACCCGGTGGGGGGCCAGCAGGCGCGGCAGGACGCGGCGCAGCGCGGGCTCGTCCTCGATGACCAGGATGGCGGCTGCGCGGCGCTCGGCGACCACCGGTTGCGCCTGTGCGGGAACCTCGCTGGTGGTCCCGGTTCGCGCCCGGGGCAGCCTCACCGAGACGGTGGTCCCTTCTCCCGGCTGGCTCCGGACGTCGATGCTGCCGCCGAGGTCGGTCAGGATGCGGTGGCAGATCGCCAGCCCCAGCCCCGTCCCGACGCCGGCGGGCTTGGTGGTGAAGAAGACGTCGAAGATCCGGGGCAGGGCCTCCGGCGCGATGCCCACCCCGGTGTCGGCGACCTCGACGACGACGTTTCCGTCCGCCCATGAGGTCGCCAGCGTGATGGCGTGATCGCGACCCGTACCGTCCGGGATCGCTTGCGCCGCGTTCACCAGCAGATTCACGAACACCTGCCCCAGCCGCGCGAGGTGTCCCTCGACCAGCGGGACCTCGCCGAACCGCCGGACCAGCCGCGCCCGCCCGCGAAAGGTGCTCTGGGCCATGCGGACCGACGACTCCAGCACCGTGTGAACGTCGACCGCCTCGCGCTTGGCCTCGTCAGGGTGCGAAAACAGCCGGAGGTCGCGCGTGATCAGCAGGACGCGCTGGGCCGCCTCGGCGGCGTCGGCCGCTGCCTCGCGGAACAGGCCCACCGCCTCGCGCGCGTCGGGTGGCAGCGCGCCCGCGGTGCTGGCCAGCGCCCCGACGACCACCTCGAACTGGCGTTGCAGAACGTCTAGGTTGCCGGACATCACCGACAGCGGGTTATTGATCTCGTGGACGATCCCGGCGGCCAGCGTCCCGACGGACGCCATTCGCTCGGAGATCAGAAGCTGGTCCTTCATCTTGCGGCGTTCCGTGCGGAGCTCTGCCTCGCGCAGCTCGCGCTCGATCGCGGCGACCAGGCGCCCCAGGTGTCCCTTCAGCAGGAAGTCGTGCACCCCGGCGCGCATCGCGTCCACCGCGACCTCTTCGCCGACGGTTCCCGACACGATCAGAAACGGGATCTCGAAGCCGGTCTCCCGGACCACGCTGAACGCAGCGGGTCCGCTGAACGCGGGCAGCGAATAATCGGACAGGACCACGTCCCAAGGCTGCTCGGCCAGCGCGCGCCGCAGCTCCGCGGCGGTCTCGACCCGCAGCAGGACGGGCTTGTACCCGCCGCGCTGCAGGGCCAGGCTGATCAGCTCGCCGTCGTCCGGGTCGTCCTCGACCAGCAGGACGCGCAGGGGCTTCGGTGGCCCGCCAGACACCACCCGCGGCCCCGTCGTGGAGGCCCAATCGGTAGCCGAACCGTTCATGTGCGGGGCGCGGGCTGATTGAGCGTCAACTGCAAGGTGACGTTGGTCTTCATTTGAGTTTCGAAACTGTCCCTGAAACCGGCCTCCCGAGTTTCGAAACCGTGATTCCCGGGCGGCCATCAATCATTGAAATGTTCGCTTGTTGACCCACAAATCGTCGCGTGGCAATAATGCGACAATTCCTCATAGCGCGCAAAGCCAGCCTGTGCATCGTTGCAGTTTGTCGCAAGGCAAAGCAAGTTCATTGTTGCGTTCGTTGCGCCTCCGCCCAATGCGGATCGCTGCACGCCAGGCGCGCCTCGCCAGGGTGGGGCGATGAGCCCAGCGCGCCCCAGGATTCTGGTCGTCGACGACACGCCGTCCAACCTGCTGGCTCTTGAAGCTGTCCTGGAGCCGCTGGATTGTGAGCTGGTTCGCGCCGGTTCGGGACGGGAGGCGCTGGAGCACGTTCGGGAACACGATCTTGTCGCCGCGTTGCTGGACGTTCAGATGCCCGAGATGGACGGTTACGAGCTGGCGCGTCAGCTGCGCGCGAAGGTCAGGTTGCGTGAGACGCCGATCCTGTTCGTGACCGCGATGGAGGAGAGCAAGGAGGCGCTGCGACGCGCGTACGAGGTGGGCGGCTTCGACTTCTTGTACAAGCCGCTGGACCCGCTGGTCGTGCGCCGGAAGCTGCAGTTTTTCCTGGACCTGTATTCCAGCCGACGGCTGCTGCAGGCCGAGGTCGAGGCTCACCGACAGACGCTGGCCGAAGTGGAGGCCTTCAATTATTCGGTGTCGCACGACCTGCGCGCGCCGTTGCGCCCGATGGACGGGTTCTGTGAGGTCTTGCTGGAAGACTACGGCGAGAGTCTGGACGAGCGCGCCCGGGACTACTTGCGGCGGATTCGCAACGCCGCCCAGCGGATGGGCCAGCTGATCGACGACTTGCTGGCGCTGTCACGAATCGGGCGTTCGGACGTGTCCCGGCAGGCGGTGGACCTGTCCGCGCTGGCGACCGCCGTCGGGAGCGAGCTGCGGGACGAGGAGGACCGTCCCGTCGAGCTCGTCTGTGCGCCGGGCGTGTCGGCGACGGGGGACGCACGTTTGCTGCGAATCGCGCTGGAGAACCTGCTGCGCAACGCCTGGAAGTTCACGCGCGGGCAGGCGCAGCCGCGCATCCAGTTCGGGCAGGTCGAACGGGACGGCGCGCCGGCCTACTTCATCCGCGACAACGGCGTCGGCTTTGACCCGGCCTACGCGCGGAAGATGTTCCAGCCGTTCCAGCGCCTGCATGGCTCCGATTTCCCGGGGACCGGGATCGGCCTCGCCATCGTTCATCGCATCATGCGCCGCCACCAGGGACGCATCTGGGCGGACTCGGCGGTCGGGCAGGGCGCGACGTTCTACTTCACGCTGCCCGCCTGACGCCTCAGTGCGCGGCCGGGGCGCCGCCCGGCCGGGCACGCTGGGTCAGGAACAGCAGCGGCACCATCAGCCCGGTCGCGATCGCCAGCGCCTTCAGCGCGTCCAGGAACGCGAGCGTCGACGCCTGGTGCTGCACCTGGAAGTAGATCAGCGCCATGGCCTTCTTGGTGGCCTCGACCGTCGAGGCGCCGGCGCGCTCGAACGTGCTCGCCATGCCGGCGATCCGCGACGCGAACGTGGGGTCATAGTTGCTGGTGCGACCCACCAGGATGCTCTGGTGGAACTGCTGCCGGCGCGCGATCAGCGTGGTCACGAACGCGATGCCGATGTCGCCGCCCATGTTCCGCGAGAGGTTCACGATGCCGGACACGGCGTTGTTCTTCTCGGGCGGGACCCCGGCGTAGACCACGGTGTTGATGGGGATGAACAGGAACGGCAGGCCGATCGACTGGATGATGCGCAGCTGAACGGCCGTTCTGAAGTCGATCCCCTCGTAAAGGTGGTTCGCCATGTAGAACAGCGAGCCCGACAGCATCACGAACCCGAAGCCGATCAGGAAGCGCGCGTCGACGCGTGACACCAGCACGCCGACGAGCGGCAGCAGCATGATGACGACGAAGCCGCCCGGCGACAGCGCCATCCCCGACTGCTGCGCCGTGTAGCCCATCAGCACCTGCAGGTACTGGGGCAGCAGCACCGTCGACCCGAACAGCGCCATCCCCAGGGTCAGCATCATGACGTTCGAGGCGGCGAACGTGCGGTTCTTGAACAGGCGCACGTCGACGACGGGGTGTTCTTGCGTGCGCTCCCACAGCACGAACGAGACCAGCGCGACCGCCGCTATCACGGCGGCGGCGGTGATGAACGGGGAGGCGAACCACTCGTCCTCCTGCCCCTTGTCCAGCACCATCTCCAGCGCGCCCAGGCCGACGGCGATCAGGCCCAGGCCGACGTAGTCGATGCCGCCGGTCTTCTCTTTGGCGGCCACGATGTGGGGCGGATCGCTGACCAGGCGCTGGGTCAGCGTCAGGGAGATCAGGCCCACCGGCACGTTGATGAAGAAGATCCAGCGCCAGTTGAAGTGGTCGGTGATGAAGCCGCCCAGCGTCGGGCCGATCGCCGGCGCCAGCACGACCGCCATGCCGTAGACCGCGAACGCCATGCCGCGCTTGGCCGGTGGGAAGGTGTCGGCCAGGATGGCCTGCTCGCTGGGGCCAAGGCCGCCGCCGCCCAGCCCCTGCAGCACGCGGAAGAAGATCAACGCGCCCAGCGACGGCGCGATCCCGCACAGGAACGAGCTGACGGTGAACAGCACGACGCACGTCATGTAGAAGCGCTTGCGCCCGACCTTGGACGCAATCCAGCCGCTGATGGGCAGGATGACGGCGTTGGACACCAGGTACGAGGTCAACACCCACGTCCCTTCGTCCTGGCTGACCGACAGATTGCCGGCGATGTGCGGCAACGACACGTTGGCGATGCTGGTGTCCAGCACCTCCATGAACGTCGCCATCGTGACCACCAGCGCGATGGCCCACGGGTTGTGGCCGTTGGTCCAGCCGGTGGCGAAGTAAGCGGGGCGCTCCGGGGCAGCGGCCGCCGAGCCGGAGGCGCTCACCGGACCTTCACCTTCGGTTCCACCGACATGCCGGGGCGCAGCCGGTCGAGGCCGGCTTGCCCCGGGTCCAGGCGGATGCGCACGGGGATGCGCTGCACGACCTTCACGTAGTTGCCGGACGCGTTTTCGGGCGGCAGGACGCTGAGCCGCGAGCCGGTCGCGCCCCCGACGCTCTCGATCTTGCCGGTGAAGGTGGTGTCCAGCGCGTCGACGTGCACGTCGGCCGGCATGCCGGGCCGCATGTGCTCGATCTGGGTCTCGCGGAAATTGGCCGTCACCCACAGGTTGTCCGTCTGGGCGACGGCGACCAGCTGCTGGCCCGGCGCGACGTGGTCGCCGACGTTGACCGCCTTCTTGGCGACGACGCCGGCGATGGGCGTGCGCACCTTGGCGTAGCCCAGGTTCAACTCCGCCTGCGACAGCTGCGCCCGCGCCAGGTCGAGGTTCGCCTGGCGGAACAGCACGGACGCCTTGCGCGTCTCCACCTGGCGGGGCGCGTT
Organism: Polyangia bacterium; assembly: GCA_045802645.1. GTDB lineage: Bacteria > Myxococcota_A > Polyangia > Fen-1088 > Fen-1088 > JADGRB01. The sequence goes on along the minus strand of JBJMQQ010000266.1, from coordinate 32,824 downwards.
CTTGCGCACCTCCAGGAGGCGGCTCTTGGTGGCCCCCAGCTGCGCCTCTTGCTGCGCGACGCGCTGCTTGGCCGACGCCAGCGCCTGCTTGGTGGCCTGGGCCTCGGCCTCGGCGGTCTCGGCGGCGGTGATGCGGCGATCGAAATCGGCGCGCGGGATGGCTTGGGCCTTCCACAGCTCCTCGCCGCGCTTGCGCTCGATCTGGGCCAGTCGGGCGGTTCCTTCGGCCGACGCCATGCGGGCCGTCAGCTGCTCGACGTCGCGCTGCGCCGCGGTCAGGCCGGCGGTCGCCGACACCAGCTCCGACGAAGCGCCCGCGACGGCGGCGGTGTTCGACGTCTCCGTGATCGACACGTTGGGATCCTCGGCCTGCAGCTGCGCTTCGGCCTGGGCTACCGACGCCCGCGCCTGCGCGACGGCGACGCTCAGATCGGTGGGATCGATCTCCAGCAGCGGGTCACCCGCCTTCACCGTCTGGTTCTCGAGGATGTACACGTTCGTGACGGTCCCCGGCACGCGCGGGCCGATGTTGCTGATGTTGCCGTCGATCTGCGCGTCGTCGGTGTCTTCGAAGTGGCGCGCGTAGAGCCAGTAGATCCCGATCGCGAGCACCAGCAGTCCCAGCACCAGGAAAACGATCGGGCGGCGGCTCCGCTTCGCGGGCGCGTCGTCGACATGGGCGGCGCCGGCGCCCCGGTCGACGGCCGGCACCTTCGCGGTCGCCTTGCCGTTCGTATCCGCGTTGATTGCGTCGCCGGATGAGCTCATCACCGAGGGTCTAATTTGCCGAACCCACGCGCGCAAGCAGAGAAAGCGGGGGCAAACAAAACTGCGAATTCCGTCGGAGCAATCCGTTATAAGTCCTGGACATGTACGCGCCGCCGCCGCCCGCGGCCCCCTGGTGGCTGCCCGGACCAACGGGGCAGACGGTCTGGGCGCGCGTGGCCCGCTCGCGGCGCCTGATCCGGTTCGCGCGCGAGGTGCTGCCCACCCCCGACGAAGACGACCTGATCCTGGATCACGTCGACGCGGGACCGGGCGCGCCGCGCGTGTTGCTGCTGCACGGCCTGGAAGGCAGCGCGTACTCGCTGCACACGCAGGGCCTGGCGGCGCTGGTCGCGGCGGCGGGGTGGAGCTGCACGGTGCTCAACTTCCGTTCGTGCGCGCGCGACCCGAACGACATCAAACGGCGTCTTCCAAATCGCCGCCCTCGGCTCTATCACTCGGGCGAAACGGAGGACCTGGACCTGGTCGTGCGGACGCTGGTGCGGCGCGATCCGGTGGCGCCGCTTTATGCCGTCGGGTTCTCGCTGGGCGGAAACGTCCTCATCAAGTACCTGGGCGAGCAGGGGGCGGGCGGGGCGATCCGCGCGGCCGCGACGCTGTCCGTTCCCTACGACCTGGCGGCAGCCTCGCGTTACCTCGAGCGCCCGGCGGCCCGCCTCTACGCGTACCACTTCCTGCGGAGGCTCAAGCCGAAGGCGCTGGATGTCGTCGCCCGCTTTCCGCGCGAGACCGCGCATCTGGATGTCGCGCGCATTCGCGCCGCGCGCACCTTTGCCGAATTCGATCGTTGTGTCACCGCGCCGTTGCACGGCTTTGACAGCGCAGAGGACTATTACGACCGCGCCAGCGCGATCCGTTACCTGCCGCAGGTCGCCACCCCCACGCTCTGCATCAGCGCCGAGGACGACCCGTTCTTTCCGCGCGAGGGCGTGGCGCGCGCGCGGCAGGCGGCGCCGCCAAGTGTTCGATTTCAGGTCACCACCTGGGGCGGTCACACCGGCTTCGTCGGGGGGCGTTGGCCGTGGCGGCCGCACTACTGGGCCGAAGAGATGGCGATCTCCTGGCTCGCGCGGGCGATCCAATAGTTGCTCGCGACCTGTGAACATGCAATCAGTCGACGGCGATGAGCAACGGCACCTCGCCGGGGATTGCAATCTGGATCTGGTTGCTGCGTGCCATCTGCGCGGTGAACGTTGCCGTATGGGGATGGACCGCGTGGCGGTTGCGGGCGGAGGTGTCGCGACTGCCGGACGACGAGGCCCGGCGGCGGCGGCAGCTCTTGTTGATGTCGGCGCTGTTCGTCGTGGGCTGTGGGTTCCGGTCGATCCTTCCGCGCGCGGATGTGCAGCGGATTGCGCTGTTCGGCGGGTGGTGGTCCTGCGTGATGGTTGGCCGCTCCGTCGCGACCGTCGCCGAGCTGGCTTTCATGGCGCAGTGGGCGCTGGTCCTGCGCGCGGGCAGCACCGACCACCGGGATTTCGGCTGGCGCGTCGGCCGGATCCTGGTGCCGGTGATCGCGGTCGCCGAGGTCTGTTCCTGGTATGCGGTGCTGACGACGAACTACCTGGGCAACGTCTGCGAGCAGTCGATCTGGACGATCTCGTCCGCGCTGGTCGTGGTGGGGCTGATCAAGTACCGCGGCGGTTCCTGGCGCGTGTTCGGGCAGACGGTGGCGGCTTTCATCATCCCGTACATCGTGTTCATGGCCGTCTCCGACGTCCCCATGTACTTTCGCCGCTGGCGCGCCGACGAGGCGAGCGGTCGCACTTACCTGTCGCTGGCTGACGGCGTCCGCGACGCTTCGTTCCGCGTCATCGTCACGCGGCGCTGGGACCTGTGGCACGACGAGGTCGCCTGGATGACCCTGTATTTCAGCAGCGGCGTCTGGATCAGCATCTGGTTGGTGCGCGGCAGCCCGGCGCCGGTTGCGGCGATGTCACGCGAACAGCAGAAAAGTCACTCAAAGTTCGCTTCGTAAAGCCAGCATGTAGCGGCTAATGGGCGCACAGTCCGTTGAGGCTGTTTGACCCGCTCATTCGAGCGAAGGAGAACTCATGAAAGGCTTTTTCGACGCACTGGCCGAGCAGCGCTGGGACGACCATCGCTTCTACCATCACAGTCGCATCAACCAATCGCTGCACCTGGTCAGCGCGTGCAGCTTCCTGGTGACCTACGTGTTGCTGTTCACGCACCCGGTGGCCGCCGTGTTGTTTGGCTGGACGTTCGCGATGTGCATCCGCCAGGTCGGTCACTTCTTTTTCGAGCCGAAGGGCTACGACGAGGCGAACCAGGCGACTCACGAGTACAAGGAACGCGTCAAGGTCGGGTACAACCTGCGCCGCAAGGTCATCCTGCACACCGTGTGGGGGCTGGCGCCGTTGGTGCTGTACCTGTCACCGACGGTGTTCGGGGCCTTCCACCAGCCCTGGACGAACCTGGAGACCTACCTCGGGCACCTGGCGCGTGTGTGGATCGTCGTGGCCGGCGCGGCGCTGTTTGGCCGAACGATTCAGCTGTTCTTCATTCGCGACGTCAAGACCGGGATCGTGTGGTTCACGAAGATCCTCACTGACCCGTTCCACGACATCATGCTGTATCACAAGGCGCCGCTGTATCTGCTGCGCGGCGAGCTGATCGAGAGCCCCAAGCACGCCTGAGCATCTCGGTGAGGATCCGGCGCTTGATCGCCTTGTTGGTCAACGCCGGGTCCGACCACCAGAAGCCGTCGGCCTGCATCGCGCGGGCGGCGGCCAGGAACTTGCCGGCCACGGCGTCGAAGTCGGCGTCGGTGTAGTTGAGGCTGAAGATGAACCGCCCCGTTCCGACCCAGCTCAGAGCCAGCCCTTGGGCCCGCAAATAGAATTGAAGCATCCAGTTGTAGCGGCTCGGCTGCGTGTAAAGGACGGTCCAGATCGTCGACAGGTTGGCGACCTTCACCGGGAGCCCCTCGGCGGCCAGGCGCACGTTGAGGCGCTGCGCGCGGGCGTCCCAGGTGCGGTCCAGCTGGTCGTAGCGCTGGCGCACGGCCGGCGTATCCAGGCGCTGCAGGAACTCGTTCATCGCCGCCATGACGTAGGGGTGGGCGTTGAACGTGCCGCGCGCAAAGCAGATGTCGGCGGGGCGGTCGTCGCGAAACCGCTTCATCAGGTCCTTGCGCCCGCACAGGACCCCGATGGGCAACCCGCCGCCCAGCGTCTTGCCGTAGGTGACCAGGTCCGCCTTCACGCCGAAGTACTCCTGCGCGCCGCCGGGCGCGAGGCGAAATCCGACGAACACCTCGTCGAAGATCAGCGGGATGCCGCGTTCGGTGCAGACGGCGCGCAGCTTCTGCAGCCAGGCCGTGTAGGCCGCGCGGTCGTAGGCGGCCGTGCGGTCGCTGGCCAGCAGCGTCGAGTCACTGGGCGCCGCGCCGTTCGGGTGCAGCGCCTGCAACGGGTTCACCAGCACGCAGGCGATGTCCTTTCGGCGGCGCAGCACGCGCAGCGAGTCGTCGTCCATCTCCTTCAGCGTGTACGTGTCGCGGGCGGGGGTGGGGTTCCCGACGCCGGGCTGCACGTCGCCCCACCAGCCGTGGTAGGCGCCGCAAAAGCGCACCAGGCGCGGGCGCCGCGTGTGGTAGCGCGCCAGACGGACCGCCTGCATCACCGCTTCCGTTCCGGACATGTGGAACGAGACCTCTTCCAATCCGGACACGGCCTGCAGCCGTCGCACGTTGTCGGCCACGATCGGGTGGTACGACCCCAGCACCGGGCCCAGCCCGCGCGCGCGTTCGAAGGCGCGGTCCAGGCACTCCTTGTAGAAGTCGGTGCCGAACACGTTCACGCCGTAAGAGCCGGCCAGGTCGTGCGCGACGTTGCCGTCGAGGTCGGTCAGCGTGACGCCCGCGGATTCGGCGACGAACGAGCCGGTGCCCAGGTTCTTCTTCACGTGGCGGCTGAATTGAAAGGGCACCCGGTACGCCCCCGTGAACTGCAGGTCCGACAGGCCGCCCTCGATCTCGCGGGTCAGCTGGCGAGTCTTGGCGAAGCGGCCGGCGAACAGCTCTCCCAGCCTCTGAAAGCCGGCCCGGCGCAGAGCGACGATCTCGTCCGGCGCGCCGTCGCAGCGGAAGAACCGCTGCTCGCCATACTCGTAGAAGGGCACCAGCTTGGCGACCATGCGCGACATGCGTGCGTGACCGCGCAGCGACGGGTGCTTGGCCTTCGAGAGCTGCAGCCGCGTCGACGCCTTCTTCAACGATGCCCCGACCCCCACCGCCCCCAACGCATAAAGGACCAATGTCATTCAGATCTCCGTTTCTCCACTACTTGCTCACGAACGCCCTGATCCCGCGCCGGCTTGCCACGGAATTGGTCGGGCGTATCGGCAAGGTGCGCCAGCCGCTGGTGCGTGACCTGTCGATTGGCCTCTGGCGGCTGTTCGCGAGCCCGAATCTCGACGAGGCGGCGAAGTCTTCCTTCGACAGCCTGCACGACTGCTTCATCCGCGAGCTCAAGCCGGGCGCGCGGACGGTGGACGCCGACCCGGGCATCTTGAGCAGCCCCTGCGACGCCATCGTGAACGCCTGCGGCACCATCCAAGGCACGCAACTGATCCAGGCGAAGGGGATCACGTACACGCTCGACGAGCTGCTGGACGATCCGGCGCTGGTCGAACGCTACCGCGACGGCCGCTACGTGACGCTGCGGCTCACGTCCAGCATGTATCACCGGTTCCACGCGCCGTACGACCTGCGGGTCACGCACGTCAACTACATCTCGGGCGACGCGCTGAACACCAACCCGAGCACGGTCCAGCGCGTCGACAAGCTCTACTGCAAGAACGAACGGGCCGTCATTCAAACTGTGACGGACGCGGGTGGTCACCTGGTCACGCTGGTGCCGGTGGCGTCGATCCTGGTGGCGAGCATCCGGCTGCACTTCCTGGACGTGCCGCTGCACCTGGCGTACGACGGCCCGCGCGCCATCGCCTGCGACGCGAAGTTCGGCAAGGGCGACGAGATGGGATGGTTCGAGCTGGGGTCGACCATCATCGTGTTCGCCCCGGCCGGCTTCGAGCTCTGCGAAGGCATCACGCAAACGTCGGTGATTCGGATGGGTCAGCCTCTGTTGAAGTTGCCCTGACGGCGCGAGGCGCTTCAGGCTGCGAGCGCGCCGGCACGAGGTGCGCCCGGAACAGCTCGTGTCCGGCGCGCAGGGTGCGGCGGATGATGCTGGCCCGGGCGTCGTCGCGCGAGCAGGTGATGGCGCGCCAGCAGGCGGCGCCCAGGTCGTCGTCGATGGCGCCGTTGACGCCGTCTTCAATGAGGTCCACGGGGCCGGGCGCGGGCACCGACGCGACCGGCAGCCCCGAGGCGAGCGCCTCGAGGATCACGTTGCCGAACGTCTCGGTGCGCGACGGAAACACGAAGCAGTCGGCGGCCGCGAAGTGCGCCGATAGGTCCGCGCCAAACCGGTAGCCGCGCCAGACGACGTCCGGGTAGGCACGCTGAAGCTCTTCGCGCGAAGGCCCGTCGCCGACCACGACCTTCGTGCCGGGCAGGCGCAACTTCAGGAAGTCCTCCAGGCTCTTCTCGACGGCCACGCGGCCGACGTACAGCCAGATCGGGCCGGGCAGCCCGCTGTAAACCTCGTTGCTGCGGAACGCCGGGTTGAACACGTCGGCGTCGACGCCGCGCGGCCAGTGCACCAGTCGCCGGCCGACGCGCCGCCCGGCCAGCTCTTGCAGCAGCGACTGCGAGCTGACCAGCGTGTGCTCGGCGCGGCCGTGGAACCAGCGCACCAGGTCGTACCCCCATTCCAGCGGCAACGGGACCCGCGCGCTGACGTATTCGGGATAGCGCGTGTGGAAGCTGGTCGTGAACCGCAGCTTCTTGAGGCGCAGCCAGGCGACCGTCGAGAACCCGAGCGGCCCCTCCGTCGCGACGTGGATGGCGTCGGGCTGGAAGGCGCGGATCCGGCCGAACGCGCGCCACGGATCGCACGCCACGCGGATCTCGGGATAGGAGGGCAGGGGCAACGTGAAGTGCGCGTCGGGTGCCACGACCATCACTTCGACGCCTTCCAGCTCGAGGTGCTTGGTGAGTCGCACCAGCGTGTTGACGACGCCATTCGTCTGCGGCTTCCAGGCGTCGGTGATCAGGGCCAGCCGTCGAATCCACGGTGAGAACGTCATCGTGGTTCTCTCTGTTACGCCCATTCGTTGGGCCCGGCGCCAACGAGACGACAACGAGATCGTGAAGATTGCGTCAGAAGCGATCGCAGCGGACACGTGCGTGACGGGCGCGTGACGGCCCACCGCCGCGTGTGACAAATCCTGTCAGCGCCCGCTCAGCGCCTCGCCGATCAACCCGAGCAGAGGGCCCACGCAGTAGCCGACGCCGATGAGCGCCTCGAAGTTGCCGCCGGCGTCCACCGCCGCTGCGCCGACCGCCATCACGTAATAGAGAGACGCGTAGTAGATGACGCCCATGCCCGCGCCGTACGCGAAGAGGCCTGTCATCAGGACGGGCAGCGTATGGGCCAGCAGCACCAGCGCCAGCCCGCTCACCAGCGCGGCGGCGCCGGCCACCAGGGTCGTCCAGCGGCCGTGCCAGAAGTGCGTGCGCCACATGACGGCCAGGGCCAGGAACCGCGTCCCCATCCAGGCCGCCGCGACGAGGCTGGCGGCAGCGCCGGCACCGACGGCAGCCAGCCGGTGCGGAAGGATCGGCGCCAGGGTGGCGGAGACGACGTAGCTGAAGGGGAGCAGCCACGATGCCACGGCCAGCAGGGCCCGGTACGTGGGGCCGACCGCCTGGGCGCCGGCCTCTGCGTCGTGCGCGGCCGGGTGGCGCGGCAATCGCCACATCGCGACCCACGCCGCGGCGCTGGCGCCCGCCGAGATCGCGAAGCTGCCGGTCGGGTGGCGGGCCAGGAGCGGCAGCACCAGCAGCGGCACGGCGGTGGCGGGCGTCCAGGTCAGGTTGAACTGGCCGATCGCGGAACGCATCTCCGCGCCGTGGCGGCCGGCCGTGAGGTAACTCTCGACGACGGGGAACGTGGTCGCGGAGGCCGCCGAGCCGATGAGCGCGGCCACCCACAGCGCGGTCGCACCGCCGGGGACGACCAGCGGCACCAGCGACGCGCCCGTCCAGACCAGCAGCGCCGCCGACAGCACCTGCCGCGGGGCGCGGCCGCGCGCCAGCCGACCCGCCCCGCGCGCGGCCACCGCGTACACGGCCCCCATCACCGCCGCCAGCGCCAGGTTGGCGGGGGCGCTGAAGTGGTACACGCCGGCGCTGACGAAGAACAGTCCGGCCCAGAAGGTGCCGCTGCTGACCGACCCCAGCACCGTGACGGTCAGGACCGCCGACAGAGGCGCCCGGTTCGTGGAACCCTCGTCAGCGACGCCGGTCATCGTTGTTCGGGCTCCGGAGTCGGGTCAGGATGACAGCCCCTTTACCAAGAAACGACGGAGGCGTCATGAAGATCGGAATCATCGGCTCGGGTGTGGTCGGCCAGACGCTGGGCACGAAGTGGCTGGAGCTGGGACACGAGGTCGCGATCGGCACGCGCGACCCCGCCAAGGTCGACGACAAGAAGATGATGGCGACGTCACTGCGCGAGTGGCGCGCCAAGACGGGCGACCGGGGGCAGATCGTGAGCTTCCAGCAGGCGGCGACCTTCGGTGACGTGCTGGTGAATGCCACCGGCGGCGACGTGTCGATCGAAGCCTTGCGCCAGGCGGGCGCCGACAAGGTGGGCGGCAAGATCCTGATGGACATCGCCAACGAGCTGGATCACAGCCGCGGCATGCCGCCCCGCTCGCTGGCCAGCGACGAGCGCTGCCTGGCCGAAAAGATCCAGGCCACGTTCCCCAACCTGAAGGTCGTGAAGACCCTGAACACCGTGAGCTCGATCGTGATGGTCAATCCGAAAGCGGTGGCCGGCGGCGATCACACCGTGTTCGTGAGCGGCAACGATGCCGGTGCCAAAGCCCAGGTTGCCGAGCTGCTGAAGGCCACCGGGTGGACGGACATTCTGGACCTGGGCGACGTTTCGAGCGCGCGCGGCCCCGAGATGTACATGGCGCTGTGGCTGCGCCTGTGGGGCGCGACCCGCAACGCCAGCGTGAACATCAAGGTCCAGCGCTAGCGATATGAAGCGCGCGTGGGGGCGCATCGCCCCCACGTGAACGCGCTACTCGCAGGTCGGGAACTGCTTGCCGGTGTCCTGGTTCTGATCGGTGCCGCCGCCCGTGAGCGACACCTGCAGCATGCGGCCCGCGGCGTCCGTCAACGTCAGCTGCGAACCCGAACCGATGTTCGAGTTGAAGTGCCAGGACCCGTAGCTGGTCTTCGAGGCGTTGCCGCCGGGGCCGCTGACGGCCGTGATCGCCAGGATCGAGTTCTCGATGTACGCCTCGTTCGCCTGCTTGATGCGGACGACCACGTTGCCCGTGATCGGGCAGGGGACCGCTTTCCAGCTGGTGCCGGACGGGTTGCCGTTGCCGAACCCCAGCGCGTTGAAGGCATCGACGCTGAGGTCCAGCTCGCCCATCGCGTTCTGCTTGCAGACGGGGTTCGAGTCTTCCGGGCACTCGTCGATGATCGTCGCGATGATGGTCTTGCCGCCATTGCTGATCTGGACGCACGTCCCGCAGTTGTTCTTCGTGTTGAAGTCGCTGCTGCTGTTGCCGGGGATGGCCGCGAAGTAGGTGTTCTTGGCCCCGCCGCTGTTGGCGATGTTCATGACCGTATCCGTCTGGCCGCTCTCCGAGCCCAGGTAGCCGCAGGCGGTCTGGTACATGCCGAGCTCGCCTTTCGCGGTGCCCTGCCCGAAGTTGTAGTGCGTGAATTCGCCGTTGCCGCTGGCGGACGGCTTCAGGGTGCCGCAGCTGGTCGACATCGCGCCGCCCGTGCCGGAGGACGCGCCCGCGCCCGCCGTCCCGGACGAATTTCCGCTGCCGCTCGCTCCGCCCGTGCTGCCGAGGCGTCCGCCGCCGCCGGTCGTTCCACCGGATGCGCTGCCGCCGTTGCCGCGCGAGCCGGCCACCGCGCCGGTGCCGCCCGTCGACAGAACGCCGCCCGCCCCCGTGCTGCGGCTGCCGGCCGATCCGCCCGCCGCGGTCGTGCCGCCGGCGCCAGCGACGGTTCCGCCCGTGCCGGACGAATTGCCACCGCCCGTTGCGCTCTGGCCGCCGCTGCCCGTCGCGCCCGCGAGGTGCACGCACATCTGCAGGTCGACGGCGCACGTCAGGCCCGAATTACAGTTGCCGCTGGAGTTGCAGGAACAGAACTCTTCGCCCGGACTGCCTTTGCAACTTTGGGTGCCGGCGCCCTGGTCGCTGCTACTGCTGCACCCAACCCACCCACCTATCACAAGCGACATAGCAAAAAGACAGCCCAGGAAACTTCGTCGACGTGCATAAGTGAGCATGAGGGTTCGCAGTCTCTCAGAGACATTTCGACCGGGCAATCATCAGAAGATGTCGTTTTCGCGCGTGAAAACGGAAATCCGACTGGCTTTGCGCGTTGGGTGCGCTGCGGTACGGTCGCTTCATGAAAGATCCTCTGGTGCGCTTCGGCGTCGCGGTCGAGGCGAGCCTGCTGCGCGATCTCGACGCCGTTGCGGCGAAGCGCGGGTGCACCCGCTCCGAGCTGCTGCGCGACATCGGACGCGCGGAGGTTGGGCGATCCAAGGTCGCCTCGGGCGTACCGGCGGTGGGGGCGCTTACGATCGTTTATGACCACCACGTGCGCGATCTCAGCGAGCGCCTGACCGATCTCCAGCATGAGCTGGGCGACGACGTCCGGGCCGCGCTGCACGTGCATCTGTCGCACGACCTCTGCCTGGAGGTGGTGGTCTTGCGCGGCCAATCAGATGAGCTGACCGCGATCGCCGACCGCATCCTGGCCTTGCGCGGCGTGAAGCAGGGCGGCATCGAGCTGATTCCGGATGCGCGCGACGCTGTTCACGCCCATGGCGGCGGAGAGCCGCACGCGCATCCGCACCCCCACCCCCGTCCGCCCCGGCGCAAGAAGAAGCGGTAGCACGATTTTCTAACAACGTGTTATGAGGGGCACGTTCTTTGATGATCGTGTCACCTGGATGTTCGCGTGCGGCTGCGTGTGAAATGGATTCCCGTCGGGTTGGCTCTGATGTGTCCGCGCGCCGCCGGCGCTGATCCCGCCCCGGTGTTCCAGATGCCGGAGGTCGTGGTCCAGGACCACCCCGCCGCGGCGGACGCGCCGGCCGCGGTCAGCGCGTCGCAGGGGACGGTCGCGGGCGAGGACGTGCAGGACCTGCCGATTCTGCGCCGGGGCGAGCTGCTGGAGTCGGTGCCCGGCATGGTCGTCACGCAGCACTCGGGCGACGGCAAGGCGAACCAATATTTCCTGCGCGGCTTCAACCTGGATCACGGCACGGATTTCGCCTTTTCCGTCGACGGCGTCCCGGTCAACCTCCCGACGCACGCGCACGGACAGGGGTACGCGGACCTCAATTTCCTGATCCCCGAGCTGGTCGCGGGTATCGACTTCAAGAAGGGCCCGTTCTACCCGGAGGTCGGCGACTTTTCGGGCGCCGGCGCCGCTGACATCCGGCTGGTCGATCGCCTGCCCGAGGGGATCGCCACGCTGCAGGCCGGGCAGTTCGGCTACGCGCGCGCGCTGCTCGCGGACTCGCCCCGGCTTGGACCGGGGCGGCTGCTCTACGCGTTCGAGTACGGGCACACGAACGGCCCGTGGAACCTGGCCGAACACGCGAATCGGTATGACGGGCTCCTGCGCTATCGGTGGCAGCGCGGGGTGGATGCGTTCACGGCCACGGCGACGGCCTACGCCGTGCCCAACTGGTGGTCGACGGATCAGGTCCCGCAGCGCGCGCTGGACGCGGGCTTGCCGCGGTTTGGCGCGATCGACGGCAGCGACGGTGGGAAGACCGCGCGGCTCGGGCTGTCGGCCGACTGGACACGGCAAACCGCGACGGCGACGACCCGCGTGATCGCGTACGGTTTCGTTTATCGCCTGAACCTGTTCTCGAACTTCACCTGCTTCCTGGACGACCCGGTCAACGGCGATCAGTTCCAGCAGATCGATCGCCGCGTCGTCGCGGGGCTGAATGCGGCCCGGCGCTGGACGACCGTCTGGTGGGGGCGTCGGGTCGACAACACCGTGGGCATCCAGCTGCGCAATGACGACATTCCCCAGTCGGGACTGGAGCACACGGTGCAAAGGCGCGTTCTGGCGGTGCGAATCGACGACGACATCGAACAGGCGGCCGGCGGCGCCTACGTCGCCAACCAGGTGCAATGGACGCCCTGGCTGCGGAGCCACGTGGGCCTGCGCGGCGACGTCCTCGCGGTGGACGTCACCAGCGACACGCCGGCCAACTCGGGGCGCGCCAGCTCCGGGATCCTGAGCCCGAAGGCCGGGCTGGTGCTGGGCCCGTGGCGCCGCACGGAGATCTACCTGGACGCCGGGACGGGGTTTCACAGCAACGACGCGCGCGGCGTGACGATCACGACGGACCCGAGCACGCTGGCGCCGGAGGCGCGCGTCCCCCTGCTGGTGCGCACGAAGGGAGCGGAGGTCGGCGTGCGCACGGGCGCGTGGCCGGGCCTCACGACGACGCTTTCGTTCTGGCTTTTGCAGTCGAGCTCCGAGCTGACGTTCGAGGGGGATACGGGCGACACGTCGCCGAACGGGCCGACGCGCAAGATGGGGATCGAGTGGGCGGGCCTGTATCGCCCGACGGCGTGGCTGACGCTGACCGCCGACGCGGCAGTCACGCGGGCGCGCTATCTGACCGACCAGACCGGCGCGGACGGCCAGCCCGGGCGGTTCATCGCCAATTCGATCCCGTTCGTCTTTTCAGCGGCAGCCGTCGTCGAGACGGAGGCCGGCTTCTTCGGCGGGGCTCGCGTCCGCCATTTCAGCGCGCAGCCGCTGGTCGAGGGCGGCGCTGTCCGGCAGCCCGCCTCGACGATCGTGAACGCGCTGGCTGGCTACCGGCGCGGTCGCTGGGAGGCCGCCGTCGAGGCGCTGAACCTGCTGGACGCTCAGGCGGACGACATCGCGTACTTCTACGCCTCGCGCCTGGCGGGCGAGCCGGCCAGCGGGGTCAACGACGTGCACCTGCATCCCGCCGAGCCGCTGCAGGTGCGCGGCAGCGTGACGGCCCACTTTTGACGATGAGGCGGCGCGCGACATGAGGTTGCTGGTCGGGGTCGCCACGGCGGCGGTTTGTCACGGCCTGGTGTTCGGGGCCGCGCTGTTGTTGCTGCCGCGGCAGGCGGCGCCCGCGCCCGCGCCGACCCAGGTCGACGTCGATGTCGTCACGGCGCGTCCGGCGCCGATCGATGCGCCGCCCGCCGCACCTCCCCCGCCGGTGGCGGCGCCCGTGCGGTCCCACGCGCGGCGCCTGCAGGCGCGATCGGAGGTGCTGCCGGTGGCCACGGCGGCGCCGGAAGCCATTCCCGCTGTCGCCGCGTCGCGACCGGGCGCAGGCACGATCGGGCCGGCGCACGCCGCGGCGCCCGCGGGCGAGGTCACGCCGGCGCAGCCGCAGTACCTCAGCAACCCCGCGCCCGAGTACCCGCTCGCCAGCCACCGCCGCCACGAGGAGGGGACCGTGCTGCTGAAGGTCGCCGTCAGCGCCGACGGCCTGCCGACGGCGGTCAGCCTGGAACGAAGCTGCGGCCACGGCTTGCTGGACGACGCGGCGCTGGAGACGGTGCGGCGCTGGACCTTCGCGCCGGCCCGGGCGGGCGGGGTCCCCATCCCCAGCGTGGTCGTCATCCCCGTGCGCTTCGCGGCGGCGCCAGCCGAGCGCTGAACGAGAATCTAGTTGATTTTGAGAATGGATTTCATTATCTGTGGTGCGTCGCCTCGATGCTGCGAAAGGAACCCCCGATGTCGTCGTCTGTCTGTTGTTCGGTCCGCGCTTCGCTTCGCCGCTCGCTGATCGCGCTGGCGGTGTTCGGCGCGGCCGCTCTTGCCGCACCCGCCGCGCGCGCCAACCCGCGCCCGCTGCCGTTCACGTACATCTATGAAACGCTCCCCAAGGGCGACGCGGAGGTCGAGCTCTACACGGACCTCACGCCCCAGCATCTCTTCAACGCCGACGGCGGCACCGGTTGGCACCTGGCCAGCCAGTTCCAGGTGGAGATCGAATACGGCATCACCGACCGGCTGGAGCTGGGCCTCTACCTGACCCTTCAGCCCGTCGACCTGGATTTCCCGACCGCCCCGGACCTGGGCGAGGGGAACGGCGTCAAGCAGCGACTGCGCTACCGGTTCGCCGACAGCGGCGTCTGGCCCGTCGACGTCGCGGTCTACGGTGAGCTGACCGAGAACCAGCGCGAGATCGAGCTGGAAGGCAAGATCATCCTGCAGCGGCGCGTGGGCCCGTTCCGGATCGCCGCCAACCTGTGGGCGGAACGCGAGTACACATTCAGCGGCGAAGCCAGCTGGGTGCTGAACCCGACCGCGGGCGTCGTCTTCGAGAAGTGGTTCAACTTTCAGCCGGGCATCGAGTACTGGATGCGCGGCGAGCTGGAGGACGGGAAATTCGCGGTGGGCCCCGCCCACTACGTCGGTCCGACGGCGATTCTGCAGTTCGGGAAAATCTGGTGGTCCACCGGCGCCTACGTGCAGGTCAACCACGTGAACACCCCGTCCCCCGTCGCGAACGCCGAGCCCTCGCCGTTCGGTCCGGTCTGGGTCCGGACCATCGTCGGCATCAGCTACTGACGGGCGCCGTCGCCGCTCAAGGCGGCCGCTTCATCAGCGCGATCTCGGGCGTGTCGAACAGCGTCCGCCAGCCGGCGGCCTGGGCACGCGCCACCTGATCGCGGTCCGGCGGAATCGGATCGATGTGCGTGTAGATGATGTAGTCCGCGCCCTGCCAGCCGACGGCCAGGTTCCAGCACTCGATCCGGTTCGAGACGTGCGACAGCTCGCGGTCGCTGGCGGCCAGCACCGCGTCGTGGGGGACGAGGCGCATGGCCGCCTCCAGCGCCGCCAGCCGTCGCTGCTCCTGCGGCGTGGGCGGCGTGAAGTCGAGGAATCCGTAGCTCGAGTGGAAGGTCTTGCGCGGCGGAAACGCCCCCCAGCCCGCCGTGGCCAGCACCGTCGCCAGCGCGAACGTGGCGCCCGCGGCGCGTGCCCTGACCCGACCGGGTTGCTGCCGCAGCTCCGCCAGCGCCAGCGCCGCGGCCGGGAACACGTACGGGACGAAGTCGCACCCGTACTGGTAGCCGATGTCCAGCGTCGGTCCGTACTCGGTCGTCAGCAGCGTCAGCACCGCGCCCGGAACGATCGACGCCGCCAGCCACCAGCGCCGCAGCGGCAAGAACGCCAGCGGCACCAGGATCTGCAGCCCGTAGCGCAACTTCTCGGGCGTCATCAGCGTCCGCAGCGTGTAAAGCGGGTTCGTCGCCATCGTCTTCAGCACGCCCAGGAAGCTGGACTCGCCGGCCGGGAAGAGCTGCTTGTAGATGTCGGCGAACCCCCAGGGGCCGACCGCCGGCATGATCACGAACCGCATCAGCACGAAGTAGATCGCCGACGCGATCGCGATCGCTGCCCCCTGGCGGACGCGCACGCCGGCCAGCACCAGCGTGAGCCCCAGGATCGCCGTCCCCATCGACACGTCTTCGCGGCAGCCGATCGCCAGCAGCCAGAAGAACCAGAAGAGGCGCATGCGGCGGCTGTCGAACGCGTCGATCGCCGCCAGCAGGAACGCGGCGGCGACCGGCTGGAAATGGAAGTCGAAGAGCTGCGCCCCGTGCAGCGGCGGGTAAAGGACGTAGCAGCCGACGACCAGCAGCGCCCAGCCCGGGGGCAGCCGGCGCGCCGCGAATCGGTACAGCGGGATGGCGGCGCCGCCCAGCAGCAGGCACTGCAGGACCAGCAGCGTGCTGGCCGCCGGGTGCAGCGCGTAGAACGGCAGCAGCGCGAACACGGTGAACTCGGCGTGGTTGCGCAGCTCGCTCCAGTTCCCCTCGCGGATGAGGGGCGTGCACCGGAACGGCCGTCCGTGAAGCGCGTTGTAGAACTGGTTGTCGAGCTGGCCCAGGTCCCAGTTGAAGGTGTTGAACTTGTGGTGGTTGCGCAGCGTCAGAAAGATGAAGTACGCGGCGTACCCGCAGGCCAGCCCGACGGCGAGCACCCAGGCGCGGCGCGGACCCAGCTTTTCGCGCAGGCGCGCGACCAGCGCCGCCACGCGGCCGGGTGGGCGCGGCGCCAGCGCGGCGCGTGCCGCGAAGTGCAACCGGAACAGCGGCTCGGCCGCCACGATGACGGCGCCCAGCAGCACCGCCAGCGTCAGCGTTTCATTCCAGGGATCCAGGGCGAAGAGCCCCGGGATCGTCGCGGCCAGCAGCAGGGGGGCCGCCATCCGGGCCCGGTGCGACATCGCCGCCGCGGGGTCCGTGGCCGTCGCGCGCGCCCGGCGGGCCGTCCACAGCGCGACGACCGCCCCCACCACGGCGCCCGCCGCCAGCCACGCCAGCAGCAGCCAGCGCCCGCGCGACGACAGCGCGTTCGCGGCCGCGAACCGCCGCAGGTCGATGACCGTCAGCTGCGCGATGGCCAGCGCGACGGAAGCGCCGCAGGCGACCAGCCCGGCGGTCGAGCGCATGCGCGCACCAATGTCACTTTGTTCGTCAGCGGACAGGGGGCGCGACACCGCTCCCCGTTATCGCACGACTTGGGGTTGTATCCTTCGACGACGAGTGGTTTGTCGACGTAACCAAGGAGAGCGGACATGCAGGTCGGAATGATCGGTCTGGGGCGCATGGGGGCGAACATGGTGCGGCGCTGGATGCGCGGCGGGCACAGCTGCGTTGTGCACGACGTCGCGCCGGCGGCCGTCAACGCGCTGGCCGCCGAGGGCGCCGTGCCGGGCGTGTCGCTGGATGAGTTCGTGGCGCGGCTGAAGCCGCCGCGGGTCGTCTGGTTGATGGTTCCCGCCGGCGTGGTCGACGCGACGCTGGCGCAGCTCGCGCCGCGTCTGTCGGAGGGCGACGTCATCATCGACGGCGGCAACTCGTTTTACCGGGACGACATCGACCGCGCCAAGCGGCTGGCGCCCCGCCTGCACTACGTCGACGTCGGCACCAGCGGCGGCGTCTGGGGGCTCGAGCGCGGCTACTGCCTCATGATCGGCGGCGAGACCGACGTGGTGCGCCGGCTGGATCCGCTGTTCGCCACGCTGGCGCCCGGACCGGGGACGGTGTCGCCCACGCCCGAGCGGGCGGGGCACGCCAACTCCGCGGAGCTCGGCTACCTGCACTGCGGCCCCAGCGGCGCCGGGCACTTCGTCAAGATGGTGCACAACGGCGTCGAGTACGGGCTGATGGCGGCGTACGCCGAGGG
Organism: Polyangia bacterium; assembly: GCA_045802645.1. Taxonomy (GTDB): domain Bacteria; phylum Myxococcota_A; class Polyangia; order Fen-1088; family Fen-1088; genus JADGRB01. The sequence continues at coordinate 15,675 of JBJMQQ010000266.1, read as the reverse complement.
GCTGAACATCTTGCGCCACGCCGGGGTCGGCCGACAGTCCGCCGCCGCCGACGCCGAGACGGCGCCGCTGCGCGCGCCCGAGTACTACCAGTTCGACTTCCCGCTGGCCGACATCGCGGAGGTCTGGCGGCGCGGCAGCGTGATCGCCTCGTGGTTGCTGGACCTGACGGCCGGCGCGCTGGCGCGTGACCCGCAGCTCGAGAAGTTCTCGGGCCGCGTGTCGGACTCCGGCGAGGGGCGCTGGACGCTGGACGCCGCCATCGACGAAGGCGTGCCCGCTCACGTCCTGGCGGCCGCGCTGTTCGAACGCTTCAGCTCGCGCGGGGAAGCCGGCTTTCAGGATCGCGTCCTGTCCGCGATGCGATACGCCTTCGGTGGCCACGTCGAAAAGAGCAAGTCCGGCTAGGGCGCCGGCGGCGGGCGGCTACCAGGCGATTCGGAAGGCGCTCAGGTAGCCGTCGGCTGTTCCGTGTCCGATCCACGTGTGCGTGTAGCCGACGCGGAAAAGCCAGCGCGGTAGCGGATTGTTTCTCCCCGCGAGCAGGGGAAACGGCGTCTTCGCCAGGTGCAGCGCGCCCACGTCCAGCTCGAGCCCGATCTCGGGCGAGACCTCTCCGTAGATCGGGGGCGGCTGCGCCTTGGTGTCCGTCTGCGTCGGCTCGGTCGCGATCAGCAGCTCGACCTCGCCCCCGACGTACGGGCCCAGGCGGACGGGGGAGGCGGGCTCGCCCCATTGCCATAGCGGCAGCGTCAGGTGCAGATCGAACCCGGTGCCTCCAAAGGACGAGCTCGTCGATCGCAGCACGCCTTTCACCTGCACGACCGTCGTCGACACGATGCCGATGTCCCACAGGTAGCGACCGGTCTGCGCCTGTCGCGACAGTCGCGTGGAGACCATCTGCAGCTGCGCGTACCCGCCGTACACGGCGCTGCTCTGAACCCCGAACGTGAACGTGCTGTGGGTCGGCGGCACGGCCCACCGCAGGTACCCCTCGGCCGGATCGGCCAGGACCAGCTCGGCGGTCCGTCCCTGCGAATCGGGCAGCGTCAGGGCGACCCGGCGCGGGATGTCGCTGTCGGTGAAGCGATATCCCCGGAACAGCACCCAGGCCGTCCGCGTCTGACCAGCCGCCACCTCGATCATCGGCAGCTCCGTCGTTTCGGGCACCTCGCCGCGAAACGGCCCGTCACCGCTGACCGACGGCGGGAACATGCGCGTCTCGTCGGGGTGGCGCGTGTCGATCTGCAACAGGCACCAGATCTGGCCGGGGTTGAGCTGATACGGCGTGGTGCCGCGGTTGGTGATCTCCAGCTCGACCACCAGCGCGGTGCCGTCGGCCACGCCGTCGGTGACCGTCTCCTCGTTCAGGAAGACGCGCCCCACCTCGACCGAAAATCCGCGGGTGACCAGCTCTGCCGCCTGCGTGAGCCGCGCCTCGCGATAACCGGCCGCTCCGCAGCCCAGCACAGCCACAGCCAGCGCGGCGATGCCGGCGATAAAAGTTGGGCTCATCGGTAGTTGCAGCAGAGCCGAACCGTGATCAGGTTGTCGGGCACGCATGAGGGGTGGTGGTGGATGTCTCTGATCATCGGCGTGATGTTGTCAGTCTGTTCGCTGGTTTCGAACGGCGCACCGGTGTGCAAGCCGGTTCCAGCCGCGCCGCTGCACGACCCGCGAGGGGCTGCGCGGCAACAGATGGGCAGGTTGGTGGCGGGCATTCAACACATCGAACGCATCCGCGCCAAGGCCCCCCGAGACGCCGTCGATCGCAATTGCGTCGACCGCAAGCTAGCCGAAGCACGCGTCGGACTGCAAATCGCGACCGATGAAATTTCTCGGCTGGATGCCAGCGTTGGTACCGGCGACGCGGGTGAGCAGGAGTACTCGATGCGGCGCCTGCGTCTCCTGGCCGAGCGCGCCAACGATCTGACCAAGGCGGCGCAGGTGTGCGTCACGGACGAGGTCAGCAGCATCGACGTCACGCAGGTTCAGGTGTTCGCGCCGAACGCCAAGATTCCCGACCCGACGTTCGGTCCTCAGTGATGTGATACGGGCCGGCGCGCACTGCTAAAGTGCGCGCCGCCGATGACGACCTCCGCGGAATCCGTGCCGCCCCTATCACCGCTGGCCGCGGGGGCCGCGGCCCTACGTCGTTTCTGGCGGCCGTTCCTGCTGATCCAGTTCGGCGCCGTGCTGCTGGCGCTGGCGTTCCGCGTGAGCCCCAGCTTCCGGCTGGCCGCGGCGATCGCCGCCGGGTGGAAGGCGTCAGGCGGGCTGCCGTTCGCCGCGGCCACCTGCGCGATCGCCGGCGGCATCTTGCCGGAGCTCGCGAAGCTGCTGGCCATGGGTCCCGGCATCTTGACCGGCCGAGCTGGCGAGGTGGCGTTCAACACCGCCTTCTTCGCCTTCGACGGCGTCGTGATCGACTTCCTTTACCGCGGGGAGGCCCGGCTCTTCGGCAGCGCCGGCAGCTTGCGAACCGTGATCGAGAAGGTCGCGTTCGATCAGTTCGTGTTCAGCCCAACCTGGTCCGTGGGTATCGTGCTGCTCTTCCTGTGGCGCCAGCGCGGTTTCTCGGCGGCGGCCGTGCGGCCCGCGCTCGGGCGCGGGTTCTTCGCAGAGCGGGTGATGCCGCTGCTGCTGCCCAACTGGCTGTTCTGGATCCCGATGGTGTCGGTGATTTACGCGCTGCCGATCCCGCTACAGTTCCTGATGTTCATCCCCGCGCTGGCCGCGTGGAGCCTGATCATGGTCTTTATCGCCGACCGCGGCTGACAGAGACTCTGCGGATCTGGTGGGGAGGCCCCCGCGGCTTAGTATCAAGGAGTCATCAAGGGGCCGTTTCGAGTTGTCTTCCTTGGAGGTGCGGTAATGCGGGTGGTTTCTGCGTGCATGGGGTTGGTGGTGGTGTGTGGTCTGGGGTGTGGCGGGCGCGGGATCGACAAGGTGTTGGCGGACCTGCCCACGGTGGGCCAGGGGGGCGGGTCGACGGGTGAAGCCACGGCAAGCGGCATGGCAGGTGCCGGCATGGCTGGCGCCGGAGCTCCGAACGCGGGAACAGGCGGCGCGGGTGGCGCCACGACGGTCGCGACGGGCGGCGCCGAGCAGGGAGGACAACCCGGCGTGGGCGGTCACCCGAACGGCTGCTGCTTCTCTCCGCGGCCGACCGGCGGCGCGCCTGGCACCGGCATGGCCGGCGCCACCGGAACCGGGACCGGTGGGGCGGCGGGCAGCGGCGGTGTCGCGGGCGGCCCGACGACTTGCGATTCTTTCAGCGTGGGCAGCACGCTGACGCTGGCGCCGGCGGCGCCCGGACAGGCTTATATCCGTTGCGGGACGCTGGGCCCCGAGCAGGGCTGGACCGTGACGCCGTCGCCCACGGGCGACCGACTGGCTGCCATCACGGCTGCCGGCACGGTTCGGTTGATCTCCACCACGACCTGGACGGAGGTCGCGCAACTGGCGTCGCCCGTCGGCGAGCTGGACGCGGTGGCGTTCTCGCCGGACGGCACGCGCCTGGCGACGCTCTCGTCCGAGATGGGGGAGGTGACGCTGTGGCGCGCCTCGGACGGCGCGCTCCAGACCAGCTTCGCCGGTCCGCCGGCGTCGACGCTGGATACGATCGCGTCGTGGCTGGCGTTTTCGCCGGACGGGCTGAAGCTGGCGACGTCGCTCGGGACGGTGATCGATCTGACGACCGGCGCGCGCACGAACTGGCGGACGGGCGCGCCGGACACGACGGCGCTGCAGCCCAACCCCGAGAACCTGAACGGCTTCGACGGAGGCGGCTCCACTCTGGTCCGGTTCACGGCGGGCGACGCCCGGCTGTTCGTCGTCACGCGCTACCAGATCGGCAACTCGCCGCCCAGCATTCGGCTGGAGCTGCGGGACCCGACCACGGGCGCGCAGACCGTCCTCTTCGACGCGTACGAGCGAGCGCTGCGCGGGTACGCCATCTCCGACGACGGCCGGTACATCGCGCGCGGCGCGACCGAGGAGGCCGGCGTCGGTGCCGGTTACGGTCCGGGGCTGTTCGTCATCGACGCGACGACGGGCACGGAGGTCGCCGGTGATCCGACGGCGACGTCGACGACGGTGCTCGGCTTCACGCACAATGGCGCGCGGCTGTTCACGCAGACCGGCAGCAACGTCGTGACGCTGGGGACGATCGACCTGCAGGTGCTCGCCAGCGCGCCTTGGCCCACTGGCGCGACCTTCCTGGCTGTCTCGCCGCAGGACAATCTGGTCGCGTCCGTCGGTGGCGGCACGTCGTACATCGACTCGGCCACGGGCGCCGTCCTTCGGACGTTGCCGTTCCCGCTGACCACCGTTCGGTGGACGGCCGACGGGCGGTTCGCGGTCGGCAGCGGCGACCCGGCTGCTCTCTTTCACTTCTGGGCGGAGCCGGCCGGCACGCAGCTCTGCGCCCCACCTGCGCAGACCGGCAGCGGACCGTCGATCGCCTCGCTGGGTACGCCGGTGCCGGCCGCCGGGTCCGACACGCAACCCGTGAGCACGACGTCCGCCGACGGAACGGTGACCGCGACGCAGACGTTCGTCCTCCACGGCCACTCCACCAACCTGTACGCCGATGCGCTGACGTCGACGGCGACGGGCACGCTGCTGCGTCAGTTCGGCGCGTTCCCGTCGGGGCTGGTGTCCGGACCGTTCCTGGCCCTGTCTACGCCGAGCGGCGACAAGGCCTTCACGCCGGCTTACCTGCCCTTCACCGCGCCGGGTCCGGACGTCGCGGTCTGGTGCCGCTAGCGAGCGAACGAAGCGGAAATCGTCGCTGATTCGGGCGGCCTCCTCGAACGGGGAGTGCCGCCCGATTCGTTTTGTGCTTGAACTTAAGACGTGTGTCTCGTAAACAAGACACATGCGGATCGGAATCGTCGGCGGGATTGATCGGACGGCCAACCTGTTGCAAGGGGTCGCTGCCGCTCGCGGGCACGAGCTCGAGCTGCACACGGGCGTGATCTCGGGCTCCGCATCGGCAGCCGGCCTGCGGGCGCTGGTCGCGCGATCGGAGCTGGTCGTCGTCGTCACCGACGTCAACAGCCACAACGCGGTGAAGACGGCCCGACGCGAGGCGCGGCTGCGCAACCGCCCGCTGCGCATCGTGCGCCGCATCGGCGCCAGCCAGCTGGCCGCGCTGCTGGAAGATCTGGGCGAGACGGCAGGTTCGCAGAGTTTGGGAGCGGGTAGGGCGGCGTAGCGGCACTGGGGGGAGGGGCGGGGTGCCGTCCGCGTGAGAAGGGGGGCCTCTTGCGCGGACGGCCGGTGGGGATCCTACTGTTGGTTGGATGGCAACGCTGTGGCAGGTCGACTGGATAGACGGCGACGACACCCTCCGGGCCTTCGAGCCGACGGACGAGGAGATCGCGGCGGCGGCGCCGGCGCTGGCGCGTGCCTATGGCGATTCACACAACAGCCGCATGATGGGGCAGGCGCCCGGCGCGTTCGAACCGGCTGATGTCATCGTCCACATGCAGCAGGTGCGCGCGTCCGGTGGCCACCCGTTCGTTCTCCAACGCAACGGCACGCTGGCGGGCGACGCCGATTTTCGCAACCTGTCGGGCGACCACGGCGAGATCGCGATCTTGATCGCCGACACGGCGGCCCAGGGGCGGGGCCTCGGGACGCGCTTCGGGTGGATGCTGCACGCCTACGCGTTCCAGGTCCTCCGGCTCGAGCGGGTCTACGCGGCCGTGATCCCCGAGAACCGTGGCTCGCGCCGGCTGTTCGAGAAGCTGGGGTACACCCAGGACGACAGCGATGTGGCGCGGCGCTACGCCGACGAGCCGAGCGACCTCACGCTGTCGCTGGGACGCGCGGAGTTCGAAACGGCGTGGCGCGCCGGCATGTTCGACGTACGGCTCGCGCGGCGGTGAACGAAACATGACCGGGTTGGGGAGCCCGGGCGAACTACCAGACCAGACCGCCCTGAGGAGGCCGCCCGATGTCGAACCACGCCAACCTGGTCGCGAGAGCGCGCAGCCAACATTTCGTCCTGCTCACGCTTGTCGGGCTGGCGGGGTGCGCCGGCGCCGATGATCCCGTGGTGACGACCTCCACCGGCGCGGTGACCGCGACCGGCGCCCGCGAAAAGGTGGATCTGCTGTTCATGGTCGACAACTCGTCGTCCATGGCTCCGGCTCAGCAGAAGTTGATTCACGAGCTGCAGTCGTTCGCCGCCGCGCTCGAAGCTCTCCCGGGTGGCCTGCCGGACCTGCACGTCGCGGTCGTGTCATCAGACATGGGCGCCCCGGGTGACGTGGCCGGGCCTCTGGGTTGTTCGGAGTTCGGGGACATGGGGACCTTCCACGCCGCGCCCAGCGGCGACTGCGCGGCGACGGGATTGGAGCCCGGCGCGATGTTCATCTCGAACTCGGGTGGTGTCGCGAACTACACGGGCGAGCTGTCCGACGTCCTCACCTGTATCGCCGCGCTGGGCAGCAGCGGCTGCGGGTTCGAGAATCAACTGGGGTCCGTGGCGCGCGCGTTGGGCGCCGACGGCCAGCCTCCGCCGGCGGCGAATGCCGGCTTCCTTCGCGACGACGCCGAGCTGGCCATCATCCTGCTCAGCAACGAAGACGACTGCTCGGCGCCGCCCGACACGACCCTCTTCTCTCTCAACGGCGGTGCACAGAGCCTCAGCAACCCATTGGGACCGATCGCGAACTATCGATGCAACCGCTACGGGCATCTCTGCAAGGGGGCGAACCCCAACGCGCTCGTGCAGCCGCCCGAAGAGGTCCCCGCCGACGCGACGGGCAGCCCGCCCTCTCTGACGCTGACCGAATGTGTTTCGGACGACGGATGCTCCGGGATGCTGACCCCTGTCCAGTCGTTCGTGAACGGCATCAAGGCGCTGAAGCGGGATGCCGGGCAGGTCGTCGTCGGGGCGATCGTCGCGCCGCCCGAGCCGTACACGGTGACCTGGGTGCCACCCGTGGCTCCGCCGCCCAATGCAGCGGGCCAGCTGTGGCCGCAGGTGATGCACTCTTGCGGGCCGGTCGGCGGCGACGACGTGAACCCCGCCGGCCAGCAGAGCGAGGACGGGACGTTCGGCGATCCAGCGGTCCGCATCGCGCAGTGGGCGCGCGCCTTCGGCGACGACGGGTTCGTGTCGTCGATCTGCGACCCGAGCTACGGCGCTCCGATGCAGCAGTTCGCGAGCCTCATCGCCTCACACCTTCAGCCGTCCGGCGTGCCGACGCCGGCCCCGACGGGCCCGCTGGCGACGTCGGCTACCTGTGCCGGACCCACCGGCCACCCGCTGCACAAGGTCGGATGCAGCGTGGCCGCCACCGGGCAACCGCGCTGGTTCGCCATCGCGCTGGCGGGGCTCGGGCTGGTGATGGTGCGCGCGCGCCGCCGCGGGCGGCGATGATCGCTCAGACCTTCGACGGCACGAACGTGACGGCGCCCACCTGAAGGGGGGCGGCGCCGAGCGTGAGCCCGGCGTCGGCGTCCAGTGCCATCGGCTGGGTACAGGACAGTCCGCCCCGGGTCATGAAGCGCACCGTGAAGGTCTTCGTCTGGCCGCTCTCGACGGCCAGCGGATCGGCGGCGCACCAGTTGGAGGTCGGGACCTCGCGGCCGTCGACGCCGCGCAGCCTCAGCTGATCGCGGTGCACGGTCAGCGCGCCGGGGCCACTGTTCTGGACCCGCACCTCGACGACCGTCTCGACCAGGTTCGCGCCCGGCCATTCAGGCTCGACGGTTTCGCTGCACCGCTGTCCGACGACGGAGACCTGAACGCCGTCCTTGGCGAGCGCGCCGCTGTTCTCGATCGGGGGCTTCAGCGCGCACGCGGGGGCGAGGCCACCCGCTGCGATGGCGAGCGCTGGGACGAGACCACGAAGAGTGCATTTCATGAATGCTGCTGCAGCACGCCACGTGCCAACCAGAACGGCGCAAAGGGGCGGGAACATTTGCCTAAACAACGCTTTCCGGGCGGGAGCCGTTCCCTCTGCGACCGAAAAACTTTCCGCGTCAAAGGCCGGTCGCTTTTTATGGTTGACCTGGCGCCGGGCGGTCTGATAGTCCACTAAACCAATAGGATGACTGGTCTGTCGAGAAAGACCCGGTACGCGTTGCGGGCGCTTTATGCGCTCGCGGGCGACACCGCGCGCGGCCCGGTCCTGATCGCCGACCTGGCGGATCGCGAGCACATCCCGCGCAAATTCCTCGAGACGATCCTCCTCGAGCTCAAGAACGCGGGGATCCTGCGCAGCAAGAAGGGCAAGGGCGGCGGATACGCGCTCGCGCGCCCGCCGGAGCAGGTCACGATGGGGCAGGTCATCCGGATCATCGACGGTCCGCTGGCCCCGCTGCCGTGCGCCAGCGAGCGCAATTTCGTGAAATGCGAAGAGTGCACGGACGAAGCGACCTGCGGCACCCGTCAGGTCATGCAGAAGGTCCGCGACGCCATCGCCGCCATTCTGGATTCGACGACCCTCGCCGAGGTCCAGGCGCAGATCTCCCGCGCCCGGACTGCCACCGCCTCCACCGTCACCTACAGCATCTGAGCTGACCACCAAACCAAGGGGATCTGATGAGCCGCTCGCGTTCTTTAGTCTACAAAATCGGTAGAGTGACTGTGATTGTCGCGTCTCTGACGGGGCCCGCGTTCGCCCAGGATGCGCCACTGCCGCCCTCCAATCCGGATGCGCCGGCGACCCCGGCGGACGCGCCGCCGCCTCCGCCGCCGGCAGCCCCTTCGCCGGACGTCACGGCTTTGCAGACGCGGCTCCAGGCACTCGAGCAGCGGACGCAGACCCTCGAGGCCGAGCGCGCCAAGTTGGTCGCCGTGCCCGCGCCCAAGCCGTCCGCGACGGTCACCGCCGACGAGACCGGATTCGCCCTCACCAGCGCGGACAAGCAGTACCAGTTCCGCTTGAAGGGGCAGTTCCAGGTCGACGGTCGCCGCTTCTTCGACCAGGTGGCGCTGGAGAACAGCGACACGTTCCTGGTCCGCCGCGCGCGGCCCATCGTCGCCGGTACGGTGTTCGGGTTGGTCGACTTCTACGTCGCGCCCGACTTCGGCAACAACACGATCGCCGTTTACGACACCTACCTGGACACGCACCCGTGGCCCTGGCTGCGGCTGCGGGTCGGGAAGTTCAAGGGTCCCGTCGGCCTCGAGCGCCTGCAGTCGGACTCGGACCTGGTGTTCGTGGAACGCGCGCTGGATTCGAACCTCAGCTCGCAGCGCGAGGTCGGCGTTCAGCTGTGGGGTGACATTGCGGGCGGCCTGGTCCACTGGGACGCCGGCGTGTTCAACGGCAACCCCGACAACGGCCTCGACAACATCGACAGCAACCACGCCAAGACGTTCGAAGGGCGCCTGTTCATCCAGCCGTTCGCGCTGGAGCCGCTGCGTATCGCCGGCCGCCTGGGCGTCGGGATCGCGGCGTCGACCGGCAACGAGAAGGGCTCGGCCAGCAACCCGTGGCTGAACCCTTTCAAGTCCCCTGGGCAGCAAACGATCTTCACCTATCTCACCACCCCGACGGCGGCAGTGGTCTACGCGAAGGGGCGCCACACCCGCATCAACCCGCAGCTCTACTACTACATCGGGCCGTTCGGGTTGCTCGCCGAGTGGGTCAAGGAGTACCAGGAGCTGGCCAACAGCGTCGGTAGCGGCGCGGTCAACAACAACGCCGCCCACGTCACGGCCTCGTTCGTGATCGGCGGCGCCGCGACCTACGAGGGGATCAAGCCCAATCACCCGCTCAGCGTCGCTGACGGAACCTTCGGCGCCATCGAGATCGCGCTCCGCTACGAGTACCTGCACATCGACACCGACGCCTTCCCGACGGCGGCCGATCCCAGCGCCTCGGTCCGACAGGCCCAGAGCGGCGGTATCGCGTTGAACTGGCAGCTCAACCGAAACGTCAAGGTTTCGGCCGACTACTTCGAGAGCTGGTTCGAGGGCGGGGCGCCGAACAAGGCCGACCGTCCCAACGAGAAGGTTGGCATCGCTCGCTTCCAGGTCTACTTCTGAGCCACGCAAGGGAGACAGTCATGTACGGAACAACGAAGAGAATCGGTATGACGGCGGCGGCGGTGCTCGCCGCCGGTGCGGCAGTCCTGACGGTCGGTGGACCCGTGCGCCGCGCGCGCGCCGCAGACGCACCGACGACGGTCAAGCTGTTGAACGTCTCGTACGACCCGACGCGCGAGCTGTATCAGGACGTCAATCAGGTCTTCGGGGCGCAGTGGAAGCAGAAGAGCGGACAGACGCTGAACATCAGCCAGTCACACGGTGGCTCGGGCAAGCAGGCTCGCTCGGTCATCGACGGCCTCGAAGCCGACGTGGTCACGCTGGGTCTGGCCTACGACATCGACGAGATTGCCGAAAAGTCGGGCCGCATCGCCAAGGACTGGCAGAAGCGGCTCCCCGACAACAGCTCGCCCTACACCTCGACGATCGTGTTCGTCGTGCGCAAGGGGAACCCGAAGGGGATCAAGGACTGGGAGGACCTGACCAAGCCGGGCATCGCCGTGATCGCGCCGAACCCGAAGACGTCGGGCGGCGCGCGCTGGGCGTACCTGGCGGCGTGGGGCTACGCGCTGCAGAAGCCGGGCGGCAACGAGGCGCAGGCGAAGGAGTTCGTGCGCAAGCTGTACAAGAACATCCCGGTGCTGGACTCGGGCGCGCGCGGTTCGACGACCACCTTCGGCCAGCGCAACATCGGCGACGTGCTGGTCTCGTGGGAGAACGAGGCCTACCTGCTGGTCAACGAGCTCGGCAAGGACAAGTTCGAGATCATCAACCCCAGCGTCAGCATCCTGGCCGAGCCGCCGGTGGCGGTGGTCGACAAGAACGTCGACAAGCACGGAACCCGCGCCGTCGCCGAGGCGTACCTGAAGTTCCTCTACACCGACGCCGGGCAAGAGCTGGCGGTGAAGCACCACTACCGCCCGCGGTCGGCCGCGATCGCCGCCAAGCACGCCGGCGAGCTGGCGAAGATCAAGCTGTTCACCGTCGACAAGGTGTTCGGCGGCTGGCAGAAGGCGCAGGCCACGCACTTCGCCGACGGCGGCACGTTCGACCAGATCTACCAGCCCGGTTCGTGATGAGCGTCGCGGCGGTTCCAGCGGTGGGCGCGCCGCCCGCTCGACGGTCGGCCCGGGGCAGTTTGCCCGGGTTCGGCCTGTCGATGGGCGTGACGATCACCTATCTCTCGCTGATCGTGCTGATCCCGCTGGCCGCCTTGGTTTGGCGGACGGCCGGGATGGACGCCGCAGCCCTGACGCGCGCGGTGATGTCGCCGCGGGCGCTGGCCGCCTATCGCCTCAGCTTCGGCGGCGCGTTGATCGCGGGCGGGATCAACGTCGTCTTCGGGATGATCCTCGCGTGGGTCCTGGTCCGGTACGACTTTCCGGGGCGGACCATCGTCGACGCCGCCATCGACCTGCCGTTCGCGCTGCCGACGGCGGTGGCCGGCATCGCGCTGACCACGCTCTACGTCGAGCAGGGGTGGATCGGGCGCTTTCTGGAACCGCACGGGATCAAGGTGGCCTTCGCCCCCGCGGGCGTCGTCATCGCGATGGTTTTCGTCGGCGTGCCGTTCGTCGTCCGGACGGTGCAGCCGGTGCTGCTCGATCTGGATCTGCACATGGAAGAGGTCGCCGCGACGCTGGGCGCCTCGCGCCTCTACACGTTGCGCCGCGTGATCTTTCCGGCGGTGCTGCCGGCGGCGCTGACCGGCTTCGCGCTGGCGTTTGCGCGTGCCGTCGGCGAGTACGGGTCGATCGTCTTCATCTCCGGGAACATGCCGGGGAAGACCGAGATCGCGCCGCTGCTGATCGTCACCAAGCTCGAGCAGTTCGACTATCAGGGCGCGACGGCGATCGCGCTGGTGATGCTGCTGGCGTCGTTCGTGGCGCTGTTCGCGATCAACGCGCTTCAGGGGAAGATCCGCGCGAAGGACGATCGATGAAGGACCCGCGACTCCTGCGCTGGTTGTTGCTGGGGCTGGCGTTCGCCTTCCTGGCGCTGTTCGTGGGCCTGCCCATCGTGGCAGTGTTCGTCGAGGCCTTTCGCAAGGGCGCCAGCGCCTACTGGGAAGCGATTCGCGATCCCGAGACGATCTCGGCGATCAAGCTGACGCTGATCACGGCGGCGATATCGGTGCCGATGAACCTGGTCTTCGGCATCGCGGCGGCCTGGCTGATCGCGAAGTACCGGATCCCGGGCAATAAGGCGATGCTGACGCTCAACGACCTGCCGTTCAGTGTGTCGCCGGTCATCGCCGGGTTGATCTTCGTGCTGCTGCTGGGCGCGCGCGGCGTGTTCGGTCCTTTTCTCGAAGCGCACGACATCCACGTGATCTTCGCGGTTCCCGGCATCGTGCTGGCGACGACGTTCATCACGTTCCCGTTCGTCGCGCGCGAGGTGCTGCCCATCATGCAGGACCTGGGCAGCGACGAGGAAGAGCAGGCGCTGACGCTGGGCGCGAGCGGCTGGCAGATCCTGTTCCGGGTCACGCTGCCCAAGGTGCGCTGGGGGATCCTTTACGGCGTCATCCTGTGCAACGCGCGGGCGATGGGCGAATTCGGCGCCGTGTCCGTCGTGTCCGGCCACATCCGCGGCCAGACCAACACGATCCCGCTGCAAGTCGAGATTCTCTACAACGAATACAACCTCTCGGGCGCGTTCGCGGTCGCGTCCTTGCTGACCGTGTTGGCGCTACTGACGCTGATCGGAAAGAAACTGATCGAATCGCGCATCCGCGTGCGCGCTTAACAAGGGACACGAGTATGAGACGATCGATGACGATGGTGTTGGCTCTGGCGCTGGCTGGCGGTGTATCGGCCCTGGGTTGCGGTGATTCAAAGGCCCTCCCCGCCGCTGCAGGCGGCGCATCCGGCTCCGCAGGCGGCGCATCCGGCAAGGCCGGCGCAGCCGGCGGCGCTTCGGGAGCCGCGGGTGGCGCGTCTGGCGCCGCAGGTGGAGCGTCTGGGTCGGCTGGTGCCGCGGGCGGCGCCTCGGGAGCAGTTGGTGGCGCATCGGGCGCCGCGGGTGGCCGCACCGGGGCTGCTGGTTCCGCCGGTTCCGCTGGTGCCGCTGGCGCAGCTGCCGGTGCCGGCGGCGCGTAGGGGGTACTAAGCGGGGCAGCGCTACGTCGCTGGGCCGATCGCTATGGCCTGCGCCGTCGAACGGACGGCGTGGGCGTGGGCGTGAGCGAGTTCGAGTTCGTGTTCGAGGGTGGCGAACGTGTTTTGTGGGGCGGGGGAGCGACTCGCGGTATTTCGCTTTCCGGGCACGCTGATCGCTAGCCCCACACGAACTCGCGCACGCCCACGCCGACCGCGACACCTCTGCCTCAGCTTGCACCTATTCCGGTCATCTCGACCCTCTGGGGGCGTGAGCCATTCGGATGTGGTGCGGATACTTCTTGGTAGGCTAGGCACTAGAGTGCCTGGCCAGATTCATGGTCGATAAATCGTTGATGACGGGGGCGGTGAACGGTCTCGAGGACGTTCGCGCGCTTTACGACTTCGCCGGCCGGACGGCGGTCGTGACGGGGGGGACCGGGGTTCTGGGGGCGGCGATGGCGCGGGCGCTGGCCGCCTGTAATGCCAGCGTCGTTCTGGTCGGGCGGAAGGTCGACCGGGCCCAGGCGCTGATCGGGAGCTTCGCGGGAACCGGCCGTCACCTGGCCATCGCGGCCGACGTGCTGGACCGGCCGGCGCTGGAAGAGGCCTGCCGGCGCGTCGTCGGGGAGCACGGGCAGGTCGACATCCTGGTGAACGGCGCCGGCGGCAACGACCCGCGCGCGACGACGACGCCCGACGCGCCCTTCTTCGACGTGCCGCTGGAGGCCTGGCAAGCCGTCACCCACCTGAACCTCCTTGGGACCATCCTGCCCTCGCAAGTGTTCGCCCGGCCGATGGCCGAGCGGAAAGAGGGCGTGGTCCTGAACGTCTCGTCCGTGAACGCCTCGCGCCCGCTGACGCGCATCGCCGCCTACTCGGCCAGCAAGGCCGGCATCAGCAACTTCACGCAGTGGCTGGCGGTCCATCTGGCGCAGGAGTACGCGCCGGCGATCCGCGTCAACGCGGTCATGCCCGGCTTCTTCCTGACCGAGCAGAACCGCTTTCTGCTGACCGATCGCGCGACCGGCGCGCTGACCGCGCGCGGGCAGAAGATCCTGGACCACACCCCGATGGCGCGGTTCGGCGTTCCCGACGACCTGACCGGCGCGGTCCTGTGGCTGCTGTCGCCGGCCGCCCGCTTCGTCACCGGCATCGTCGTCCCCGTCGACGGCGGGTTCACCGCCTACTCGGGCGTGTGACGATGACCGGCCGCGGCGGTAAGGGGCTGAAGCTCGACGAGGCGGCGGTGCGCGACCTGTGCGCGGACGAAGTCGCGGGTTGGTCGCTGCGCGGCAAGCGGGTGCTGGCGATCGTCCCCGACAACACCCGCACGGCGCCCATCGATCTCATGTTCCGGGTCCTGCACGAACAGGTGACGGGCGCCGGCGCGGCGGCCTTCGACGTGCTGATCGCGCTGGGCACCCACCCGCCCATGAGCGACGAGGCCATCAACCAGCGGCTTGGTCTGACGCCACAGGATCGGGCCGGCAAGTACGCGCAGACGCGCATCTACAATCACCGCTGGAACGATCCGGCCGCGCTGGTCTCGATCGGCGCCATCTCGGAAGACGAGGTCGCCGCCATATCGGGCGGGCGGATGCGCGAGCACGTCGACGTCACCATCAACCGCCTGGCGCTGACCTACGACCTGCTGCTGATCATCGGGCCGACGTTCCCGCACGAGGTCGTCGGATATTCGGGCGGAAACAAGTACCTCTTCCCCGGGATCGCCGGCCAGGAAATCCTGGACATGTTCCACTGGCTGGGCGCCCTCATGACCAACCCGTCGATCATCGGCACGAAGTACACGCCGGTGCGGGCGGTCGTCGACCGGGCGGCAGCGCTGGTCCCCGTGGAACGCAAGTGCGCCAGCCTGGTCGTCGAGGGCACGGCCCTGGCCGGTCTTTATCTCGGCGCGCCCGAAGAGACCTGGGAGGCCGCCGCCACGCTTTCCGGCCAGATCCACGTCATCACGGCCGACCGCCCGTACCACAGCGTCCTTTCGTGCGCACCGCCGATGTACGACGAGCTCTGGGTCGGCGGCAAGTGCGCGTACAAGCTGGAGCCGGTGGTCGCCGAAGGCGGCGAGATCGTCATCTACGCGCCGCACATCCGCGAGATCTCGGTCGTGCACGGCAAGCTGATTCGCGAGATCGGCTACCACGTGCGCGACTACTTCGTGAAGCAGCCCGGGCGCTTCGACCACGTGCCGCGCGGCGTGCTGGCGCACTCGACGCACGTGAAGGGGATCGGCACCTTCGACGACGGTGTGGAGCATCCCCGCATCACCATCACGCTGGCGACCGGCATTCCGGAGGCGGAGTGCCGGGCCGTCAACCTCGGCTACCGCGACCACCGCACGGTCGACGCGGACGACTGGAAGAATCGCGAGGCCGAAGGCTATCTATATGTTCCGAAGGCCGGCGAGACCCTTTACCGGCTGCAGCACGACCCGTTCACGACCACGAGGAAGGCGACATGAAGATCCGACCCGACGGCGCACTCGACTTTCTGAGCCTGGGCGCCCTGGTGCACCGGCTGGACCCCGGCATCATCCC
>JBJMQQ010000265.1:0-46452 GCA_045802645.1 Polyangia bacterium | reverse complement strand
CGGAATTGCCCAGCACGCCGTCGCGGAAGAGGGCGTCGCGATGCGAGTGATTGCCGAAACGATCGGAGAGGGGCTGGGCCTCCCTGTTCGCAGCCTCACGCCGGACGAAGCCCAATCCCACTTCGGCTGGCTCGCCCACTTCGTCGGCGTCGACAACCCCACGTCCAGCGCTCAGACGCGCGCGCGGCTCGGGTGGCAACCGCAGGAACCGGACCTGCTGACAGACTTGAAGGAAGGCGGGTACTTCTCGGCGGGCGTTTCCGCGGAGGCGCCGTAATGCCGGCGAGCTACGCCCACTCCGGAACCGACGGGACGCGGAGGCGCTCGACTTCCGGGAGGTCGAACCCGAAGTATTCGTTGAGGAGCGCGCGCAACCCCGGGCGATCCAGGGTGCGCCTGACGGGGGCCTCGCCGTTCTTTCGGATTGTGGCGTCGCGGTTCATCACGGTGACGCGTCCGTCCGGCGTCAGGGCCCGCAGCATCAGCCGGTTCACGAACTGCGAGCTCGGGTGCGTGGCGGTGAAGTGATTGCCCATCTCGAAGTCGACGGGATGCTCGACCTCCATCGTGGAGAACCAGGCGTCCACCCAGTGACCGTCCGACAGCGCGCGGAGCACGCGCGCGCCGCCTACGTTGTCGACGCGGTGGGTGGCGGAAGGCTGGCGCTCGGGCGCGGCATCCAGCGGAAGCGGAACCTCCGCGGCCAGCCCGCCAAACCCCGGGTCGACGACGAACCTCCCCTCCGGCAGCGCGACCGTCAGGAACATGTGCGTCCGCGGCGCCTGCTCGCGCGGCACGAACAGCGTCACGCGCCCCAGGTGCCGCGCAATCTGAAACCCCAGCCCCTCCAACGCCGCCGCGAACAGCGTCCCCTGCTCGAAGCAGTATCCCCCCCGCTGCGCCCGCACCAGCTTCTGCTGAACCCCCTCCAGGTCGACCCGTATCGGCCGCCCCAACAACACGTCGAGGTTCTCGAACGGAACCGCCAGCATGTGCGCGCGTAAAATGCCCGCCAACGTCTCGAGCGTCGGGCGCGTGTCGCCGCCCCAGTTGATCCGGCGGAGGTAAGCGTCGAGGTCGAAGCTCATCGCCCGCAGGCGCCTACCGGAACGACTTCTGCAGCTCGTCCAGCGCCGCCTTGCCCGGGCACAGCTTCTCGAAGGGGAGCTGGGTCAGCGGGACGTCGGTGGTGCCGGAGAGGTCGTGCATGTCGCGGCCGGTGGGGTCGACGAAGAAGAGGCCGGTGGGGACTTCGCCCGCGGCGCGGTGACGTTCGAGCTCGTCGGTGGCGCGCTGGCGGTTGGTCGGATCCCAGTCGGCGGCCAGCTTGCGCAGGCGGACCTGGCTGCCGTCGTGGAGGGTCACGGCCGTGACGGAACCGGGCGCGTACTCGGCGGTGATCTCCGTCGCGTGCGGGACGAAGTCGGCGGCGATGACCGGCAGCAGCTTCTTGCGCGTGTTGGCGTAGCTCTTGGTCGACCCGGCGTGGTCGTTGAACGTCACGCACGGCGAGATGACGTCGATCAGCGCGAAGCCCTTGTGGGCCAGTCCCGCCTTCAGCAGCGGGACCAGCTGCGCCTTGTCGCCCGAGAAGGCGCGGGCGACGAAGGTCGCGCCCAGCTCCAGCGCCAGCGAAACGGGATCGATCGGCGGCTGGGCGTTGGTCTCGCCCTTTTTGCTCTTGGTGCCGATGTCCGCCGACGCCGAGAACTGCCCCTTGGTCAGGCCGTAGACGCCGTTGTTCTCCAGCACGTACAGCATGTCGACGTTGCGGCGGATGGCGTGCACCAGCTGGCCGACGCCGATCGACAGCGAATCCCCGTCGCCCGAGATCCCGATGTAGGTCAGCGAGCGATTGGCGGCGTTGGCGCCGGTGGCGATCGACGGCATGCGGCCGTGCGCCGAGTTGAACCCGTGCGCGCCCGCCACGAAGTAGGTCGGCGTCTTCGACGAGCAGCCGATGCCCGACAGCTTCGCGATCATGTGCGGCGGGGTATCGGTCTCGTAGAACGCGCGCACGATGGCCGCCGTGACCGAGTCGTGGCCGCATCCGGCGCACAGGGTCGACATCGACCCTTCGTAGTCACGCGGGGTCAGGCCCAGCGCGTTGGGGCGGAGGTGGGGGTGGACGACGCTCGGCTTCAGTGAGGGCATTACTTGCGCTCCAGCTGGGCGGTGATGCCGTCGATCACGTGGCGCGCCGACAGCGGGAAGCCGCCGTAGATCAGCACGGACTTCAGCTTCTCCTTCGAGGCCCGCGTTTCCATCGTCAGCAGCGTGCGCAGCTGGCCGTCGCGGTTTTGCTCGACGACGAACACCCGCTCGTGCGCGGCCAAGAACGCTTCGACGTCGTCGCCGAACGGGAACGCCCGGACGCGCAGGTAGTCGGCGATGATGCCGCGCTCGGCGAAGATCCCCACCGCCTCCCGCACCGCCGGATCGCAGCCGCCCAGCGAGATGATCCCGAACTTCGCGTCGACCTGCTTCTGCACGACGGCCGCCGGAACCGCCTTGGCGGCCGCGGTGTGCTTCTTCAGCAGGCGGTCCATGACCTCCTGGTACTCGTCCGGGACCTCGGTGTAGCCGCCCAGCTTGTTGTGGCCGGAGCCGCGCGTGAAGAAGGCGCCCTTCGAATGCACGCCGGGCAGCGTCCGCGCCGCGACGTGGTCGTCGTTCTCGGGCGAGTAGCGGAAGTACTTCGGCATCTTCTCGAGGTCGGCCGCGCTCAGCACGCGCCCGCGCGTCGGGCGGTAGCCGTCGTCCCACTTGAGGCGCGGGCAGACCCAGTCGTTCATGCCGATGTCGAGGTCGGACAGCACGAACACCGGTGTCTGGAAGCGCTCGGCCAGGTCGAACGCGGCGACCGCCATCGTGAAGCACTCGCCCGGGTTCGAGGGGAACAGCAGGATGTGCTTGGTGTCGCCGTGCGAGGCGTACGCGCAGGCCAGGATGTCCCCCTGCTGCGTGCGCGTCGGCATGCCGGTCGACGGCCCCGTGCGCTGCACGTCGACGATCACCGCCGGGATCTCCGCGTAGTAGGCCAGGCCGATGAGCTCGCTCATCAGCGAGATGCCGGGCCCCGCCGTCGACGTGAACGACCGCGCGCCGTTCCAGGACGCGCCGATCACCATGCCGATCGCCGACAGCTCGTCTTCCGCCTGCACGATGCAGTAGTTGTTCTTGCCGGTCTCGGGGTCCTTGCGGTACTGCGCGCAAAGCTCCTTGAACGAATCCATCACGCTGGTGGCCGGCGTGATCGGGTACCAGGCCGCCACGGTCGCGCCCGCGTAGAGGCAGCCGAGCGCCGTCGCCGTGTTGCCGTCGATCAGGATGCGATCGTCGGTGGCGTGCATCTTCTCGAGCCGGATCGGCAGCGGGCAATCGAAGTTCTCGATCGCGTAGTCGTAGCCGGCGCGGATCGCCTTGTGGTTCGACTCGCGCAGCGCCTTCTTCTTCGAGAACTTCTCGTCCAGAAGCTCCTCGATGACGCCCATGTCGATGTCCAGGAAGGCCACCAGCGCGCCCAGGTAGGCGATGTTCTTCATCAGGATCCGCTCGCGCGAATCGTTGAAGATGTCGTTGCACAGCTTGGCGAACGGCACGCCCAGGAACGTGATATCCGGGCGCGACAGCTCGGCATCCAGCGGCCAGCTCGAATCGTAGAGCAGGTGCCCGCCCGTGCGGACCTCGCGCACGTCGCGCACGTACGTCTCGGCGTTCATCGCGATGACCAGGTCGTAGTCCAGCGCGCGCGCCGTGTGCCCGGCCTTGCTGACGCGCACCTCGTACCAGGTCGGCAGCCCCTGAATGTTCGAGGGGAAGAGGTTCTTGCCGCTGACCGGGATCCCCATGCGGAAGATCGCCTGCATCAGAAGGCCGTTGGCGCTGGCCGACCCCGTGCCGTTCACGTTGGCCAACTTCAGCGCGAAATCGTTGGTCCTGATCACTTGCTGCTGGTGCACGACTGCCCCGCCTTCGGTAGCGTCAAATCCATACGGGCCATGTCCCAGGCTGCCGTGGGGCAGCGCTCCGCGCACAGGCCGCAGTGCACGCAGACGTCTTCGTCCTTCACCATCACGCGCCCGGTCTGAGGCAGCCCGATCGACACGTACAGCGGCTGGGTCAGGTTCTCGGCCGGCACCGTCAGCTTGGGGCGCAGGTCCGGCTCTTCGGCGTTGGGCGCGATGGTGAGGCAGCTGGTCGGGCAGACGTCGACGCAGGCGTCGCACTCGATGCAGCGCTTGTCGCTGAACACCGTCTGCACGTCACAGTTCAGGCAGCGCTCGACCTCGTGCGCGGTCTGCTCGTGGTCGAAGCCCAGCTCGACCTCCAGCGACAGCTGCTTGAAGCGCGCCGCCAGGTCGACGTGCTTCATCTTCTGCCGCTTGGCCGGGTTGTAGTCGTTGCTGTAGCTCCACTCGGCCAGCCCCATCTTCTGCGTGACGAGGTTCATCAGCGGGCCCGGGCGCTCGGTCAGCGCGACCCCCTGGCAGTGGTTGTGGATCGAGATGGCGGCCTCGTGCCCGTGCGCGACGGCCCAGATGATGTTCTTGGGACCCCACGCCGCGTCGCCGCCGAAGAACACGCCCGGCCGCGTGGACGCCATCGTCTTCTCGTCGACCTTGGGCATGTCCCACTTGCCGAACTCGATGCCGATGTCGCGCTCGATGTACGGGAACGCGTTCTCCTGCCCGATGGCGACGATGACGTCGTCGGCCGGGATGAACACGCTCTCGAGCTTCTTGGTGGTCGTCTTGCCGCCCGCGTCCTCGACGTATTCGACGCGGTCGAACTGCATCCCCTTCAGCTTGCCGCCCTCGACGACGAACGCGGTCGGGACGTGGTTGACCAGGATGTCGACCTGTTCTTCCTCGGCGTCTTCCAGCTCCCACGGCGACGCCTTGAAGTGGCGGCGGTCGCGGCGGGCCATGACCTTCACGTCCTTGCCCCCGAGGCGCCGCGCCGTGCGGCAGCAGTCCATGGCGGTGTTGCCGACGCCGATGATGAGGACGCGCTCGCCGATGGTCTTGATGTGCTCGAAGGCGACGCTCTCGAGCCAGTCGATGCCGATGTGGATGCGCTCGGCGGCTTCCTTGCGGCCGGGTAGCTCCAGGTCCTTGCCGCGCGGCGCGCCCGAGCCGACGAACACGGCGTCGAACCCGGAGCCGAGCAGCGCTTTCAGACTGGCGACGGGCGAGCTGTAGCGGACCTCCACGCCCATCTCGACGATCATCGCGATCTCATCGTCCAGGACGGCAGCCGGCAGGCGGAAGCTGGGGACGTTGGTCCGCATCAGGCCGCCGGGCAGCGCGTTCTTCTCGAAGATGACGACCTCGTAGCCAAGCGGCATCAGGTCGTTGGCGACCGTCAGCGAGGCGGGGCCCGCGCCGATGCAGGCGACGCGCTTGCCGTTCTTCTGGGCGGGCGGCTTCGGCAGCCGCGGCCGGATGTCACCCTTCAGGTCGGCGGCGACGCGCTTGATCCGGCAGATCGCGACCGGCTTGTCCTCGACGCGGCCGCGACGACAGGCCGGCTCGCACGGGCGGTCGCAGGTGCGGCCGAGGATGCCCGGGAAGACGTTCGACTCCCGGTTGAGGATGTAAGCGTCGTCGTAACGTCCCTGCGCGACCATGCGGATGTACTCCGGCACGTTCGTGTGAGCGGGGCACGCCCACTGGCAATCAACGACGCGATGGTAATAGTCGGGGTTGCTGACTTCAGTGGGCTTCACTCGGGGGGCTCACGAGCAAGGAATTTCGCGGAAATGGGGTAGGGCGCATGCGCCGGGCTCGATCTACGCCCAGTCCGGAGCGAACGCAAGCGGAGGCCATGGTACCACGTGCGACCGGCACGACGGGTGTGGCATCCCACAGTCGCTCGCGGTAGTGTCCGCTACCGCAGACAGACCCGCGAGTAAAGGAGACAGTTCATGGCGCTTCACATCGGCAGCATCGCCCCTGATTTCGAGCAGGACTCGACCGAGGGAAAGATCAAGTTTCACGAGTGGCTGGGAGACAAGTGGGGAGTCCTCTTCTCGCACCCGGCCGACTTCACCCCCGTGTGCACGACCGAGCTCGGCCGTGTCGCCAAGCTGAAGCCCGAATTCGACAAGCGCGGCGTGAAGGCGATCGCCCTGTCGGTCGACCCGCTGGACTCGCACAAGGGCTGGGTCGGCGACATCGAGGAGACCCAGGGCACCAAGGTCAACTTCCCGATCCTGGCCGACGCCGACCGCAAGGTCGCCAAGCTGTACGACATGATCCACCCCGAGGCGAGCGACACCTCGACGGTGCGGTCGGTGTTCCTGATCGACCCGAAGAAGAAGATCCGGTTGATCATCACGTACCCGGCCAGCGCGGGGCGCAACTTCGACGAGATCCTGCGCGTGATCGATTCACTGCAGCTGACCGACAACCACTCGGTCGCGACCCCGGTGGACTGGAAGGACGGCCAGGACGTCGTGATCGTGCCGTCGCTGAAGGACCCGGCGGTGATGAAGCAGAAGTTCCCGAAGGGATGGAAGGAACTGAAGCCGTACTTGCGGGTCACGCCCCAGCCCAACAAGTAGCGGGCAGACTGAAGCAGACGTGAGCGTGAGCGTGTTCGAGTTCGTGTTCGAGGGAGGCGAGCGTGAGGCAGGCGTATCGAGGGGGCGAAGCGCAGAGCGAGCTGCGCCGGACTCCGCTCGACACACGCGAGCCGGAAGCCGGTAAACGCGGGCCACCCTCGAACACGAACTCGAACACGCTCACGCGAGCCGTCTGGCTCTCACGCGGCTGACCGTAGCCGCGAACGCGGCCTACGACTTGGTCATGGCGTCGGGATGCTGAGTCATGTTGCCCGCGTCGCTGTTGGGGGTGCTGCTGCTGCTGCACGCGAGGGGCACCGCGACGATCGCGAGGCCGAACAGGATCCACAACATCAGGCTGGGAATGCGGCGCATGTCGACCTCGTCTCTTTTCTGGCTGCCATGGGCCAGTATAGCGGTGGCTCGACCGTCGTCTAGCGCAAAACTCTGCCCGATTGCTCGCCCCACGCCTGCGGAAACAGGCGGGCCTGCCCCGCCAGCCAGACGGGCAGCTCGGCGAGGCCGCGCAGGCGCCCGAGGTCTTCGAGCTGCGGCCGCCTGCCGGCCAGCTCGCGCAGCGCGCGCCAGGCCCGCCGCGTGCGGAACTCGGCGTGCACCGTCCGCGACAGCGTCCGGTAAAACGCGCGCGAGAAGCGCCCCGGGAACAGGGGGTCCAGGTCGTCGCTCTCTTGCCAGTTGCGCTTGCCGCCCATCCGGTCTTCGACGCGCGCGTGGAATCGCGTACCGGGAAGGGGGTAGCTGACGGAGATCCCGATGTCGTCGGGCGCCAGCTCGCGCAGCAGACGGCGGGTCAGATCGATCTCGGCCCACCCCTCCTCGGGGTAGCCGAACTGCAGGAAGAAGCCGACGCGGACACCGGCGCCCCGCAACCGCCCCACGGCCCCGCGCACCTGGGCGACGGTGATGCCCTTGTCCATGGCGTCCAGCACCACCTGCGCGCCCGACTCGACGCCCAGCCACGCCTCGGCGCACCCGGCGCGGCGCAGGGCCGTGACGTTCTCGTCGGTCATCAGATCCGCGCGCGTCTGACAGAGGAACGGCGTCGCCAGCCCCTCCGCCGCGATCTTGTCGGCGAACGGCATCAACCAGCGCGCCTTCAGACCGAAGATGTCGTCGCAGAACCAGATGTGATCGGGCGCGTAGCGCTGGCGCAGCAGGCGCAGCTCGGCGATGACGTGGTCGGGCGAGCGCGTGTGGTACGTGTTGCCGTAGACGGGCTTCGCGCACCAGTTGCACAGGTACGGGCAGCCGCGCGTCGTCACGACGTTCAGCGAGAAGTACCCGTGTCGCCGCTGCCAGAACGTTCGGTACCGCTCGATGTCCACCAGGTCCCAGGCGGGCAGGGGCAGTTGATCCAGCTCCTTCAGCAGCGCGCGCGGCGCGGTCCGCCGCACGAGGCCCATCTGCCGAAACACCAGCCCCGGGATGTCGTCGACGGCCAGCGGCGCGTCGCCGCGGGCCGCGTCCAGACGCGCGGCGAGCTCCGCCAGCGTCAGCTCGACTTCGCCCCGGATGACGAAGTCAGCGCCCGCCGCCAGGTAGACCTCCGGCGCGTCCGCCGCGTCGTGGCCGGCGACGATGACGCGCGCACCCGCGGCGCGCGCCTGCGCGATCATGTGCAGCGCCGCCTCCCGCATGCGCCCGAGACACATCTTCGTGAACCAGTTGAAGACGTCGTCGGTGATGGCCACCAGCGTCGGCCGGAACCGCACCAGCACGGCGCCGAACCCGCCGACGTCGTCGTCCAGCATGGGATCGTAAAGCGCGACGTCGTGCCCCCGGTCCCGCAGGTGGGCGGCGGCCGTGATGGTGGACAGCGGCGGATACGGCTTGCCGATCGCATGCTGCTTGCGGTCGAACCGCAGCAGGTGCCCGTGCGCGAAGAGGACGCGGCCCATCTGATGTCCCGTGCCGGAAGGCGCCGCGAGTATACTCCGCGCGGTGAGCAGCACGGTCGGCGCCCAGGCCTTCGACGCGCTGGCGCCGCGCTACGACCAGCTGTTTTCGCCCGAGGCCAACCCGCTGGTCGCGTTGATGCGCGCCCGCGTTCACGCCGTTCTGACGCAACACTTCGCGCCCGGCGCGACGTTGCTGGAGCTGGGGTGCGGCACCGGCGAGGACACGCTGCCCCTCACCGAACGGGGTCACACCGTGGTCGCGGCGGACCCGGCGCCCGCCATGCTCGCGCGCGCGGAGGCCAAGCTCGCAGCCGCCGGCCGCGCCGCCGCCGTGCGGTTCGTCAACGCCGGCGCATCCGGGCTGGCGGAGCAATGGCCGTCGCTGGGCGCAAGCGTCGACGGCGTGTTCTCGAACTTCGCGCCGCTCAACTGCGAGCTGTCGCTGGACCCGCTGCGCCGGCTGCTGCTGCAGGCGTTGCCGCCGGGGGGCCGATTCGTCGGCGTGGTGCTGCCGCGCGTGTGCCCGCTGGAGGTCGCGCTCTTCCTGGCGCGCGGCCAGCCGCGCACGGCGCTGCGCCGCTTCCGGCGCAATCCCGTCGCCGACGTCGAAGGCGTGCGGTTCCCGATGCGCTACTACGGCGCGCGCGACTTCGACGCCGCGCTGAAGCCGGAGTTCCGCCGCATCCTGACCCGCAGCCTCGGGCTCGCGCTGCCGCCGCTGTCGTTCGGTCCTGCATTGGCGCGCCGGCCGCGGCTGATGGCGGCGCTGGCGGCCGTCGAGGATCGCCTGGCCGGTGTCCCTGGCCTGTCGCGCCTGGGTGACCACGTCATCGTCGCGTACGAGAGGCGGTGATCGGCTCGTGACGCGCGACGAATCGCTGGAAGCCACGGCGCTGGTGCAGGACACCGGGGTGATGATCGTTTCGCTGGGTTTGTCGCGGGCGGCGCACGCGGCGCTGGTGCAGCTGATCCCCGCCCTGAAAGCACCCGTCGCGCCCGGCCAGCTGTTGCCGCTGGCCCTGGTCTTCGTGGCGGCCTGGGTGTTCGCCGCCGAGCGCGCCGGCATCCATCGCCTGGAAGCGCTGACGGGGCCGCCGGCGGAGCGCGCGCGCCGGATCTTGCTGACGCAGGGCTGGGCCGTGGCGGCCGCGACGCTGATCCTGGTGGCGTCACAGACTGCCGTCAATCGATCGCTGCTCGGCCTCTTCTTCGGTCTGTCGACCGCGCTGTTGCTGTTGGCCAGCGCGTGGCAGCGCCGGTTCGTGGCGCGCCTGCGCGGCACGTCCCGCGTGCTGATCGCCGGCGCGATGTCAGGCCAGGACATCGCCGAAATCGAGATGGCGCGCGGCCGCCGCGCCGTCTGGGAGCCCGCCGTCGACATCGCGCGGTTCGCGGCGCGCCTGCGCGTCGAGGCCATCGACGAGATCATGATCGCCGGCAGCGTCGTGCCCGACGACGTCCGCGGCCTCGTCGAGCTCGCGGCAGCCCACGGCCTGAGCGCGCTGGTGCCGCTCACGGGCGGCATCGATGCGGTCGTCGGCTCGGACCTGCCGCCGCCGCGCGTGCAGGCGGTCGGGCGCGCGCACGTGCTGGTGTACGCCCGTTCCGCGCCGCGCGCGGCCGCTGTGCTGGTCAAGACGCTGGCCGATCGCCTGCTCGCGGCGGCGCTGCTGATCGTGCTCGCCCCGGTCCTGGCGGCGATCGCCGTGGCCGTTCGCCTGCGCCTGGGCACGCCGGTGCTGTTCCTGC
Organism: Polyangia bacterium; assembly: GCA_045802645.1. Lineage (GTDB taxonomy): Bacteria > Myxococcota_A > Polyangia > Fen-1088 > Fen-1088 > JADGRB01. The sequence goes on along the minus strand of JBJMQQ010000265.1, from coordinate 36,216 downwards.
AGCGCCGGGCCGGGTTTCACGGGCGGCCGTTCTGGATGTTCAAGTTTCGAACGATGCGCGTCGGCGCCGAGGCCGAGCAGCCGGCGTTGCGCGCGCGCAACCAGATGGACGGTCCCGTGTTCAAGCTGGCCGACGATCCGCGCGTGACGCCGCTGGGGCGGTTCCTGCGCCGCAGCAGCCTCGACGAGCTGCCGCAGCTCCTCAACGTGCTCGCGGGCGACATGAGCCTGGTCGGGCCGCGCCCGCTGCCGCTGGAAGAGACGGCGCTGCTGCAGGGAGGCCACCGGCGCCGTCTCTCGATGCGCCCCGGACTGACCTGCCTCTGGCAGGTCAGCGGGCGAAACGACCTGTCGTTCGGCGAGTGGATGGCGCTGGACCTGGACTACGTCGACGGCTGGAGCCTGGGCCTGGACGCGGCGATCCTGCTGCGCACGATCCCGGCGATCGTCAGCGGCCGCGGCGCGCGCTGACGTCCGTCCGCCGCCGCAGCTCCGCGTCGACCAGCGCCGCAAAGCGATCCTCGAACGCCGTGCGATCGAACCGGCGGGCGGCGGCGCGCAACGGCGCCGAAACGAACGGCATCGCCTCCAGGCGATCGACGGCCGCCGCCAGCGACTCGGGCGTTCGTTCGTCGAACGTCACGCCGGCGCTGCCGCCGTCGACGGCGTCGGCGGCGCCCCCTTCGGCGAACGTCACCACGGGGCGGCCGGCCGCCAGCGCCTCGCGCGGGACGATGCCGAAGTCGTCCAGCGCAGGGTGGATGATCGCGCGGGCGGCGGCGTAGAGGCGCAGCAGCTCATCGTCGTCGACGCGCCCGCGCAGCGTGACCCGTCCGTGGCCCAGCGTTTCCAGCCGCGCGCGCTCGGGCCCGTCGCCCACGACGACCAGCCGGCCCGGACGCTGGCGCGTCGCGAACGCCCGGACCGCCAGATCGACCTGCTTGTACGGCACCAGCGCCGAGACGCAGAGGTAAACCGGCTCGCGCCCGTCAGGGGCCAGATCGGGGACACGCGCGAACCGCGCCGTGTCGACGGGCGGCTCGATGACCGCCGCCTCACGCCCGTAGCTGCGCCAGATGCGCGCGCGCGTGTACGCGCTGTTCGCGACCAGCACGTCGACCCGCGCCGTCGAGGCGGTGTCCCAGAGCCGCAGGTAGTGGGCCATCGCCGCGAACGCCGCCCGCCCCGCGGCACCACCCGGGACCGACGGCGCGTAGGCCGCGCCGGCTTCCCACACGTAACGCATCGGTGAGTGGACGTACGACACGTGCAGCGCGCCCGGCGCCGCGATGGCCCCCTTGGCGACGGCGTGGCTGCTGGAGACGACCAGGTCGTACTCGTGAAGTCGAAAGGACTCGATCGCCGCGGGGAATAGCGGCAGAAACGCGCGGAACCCCGGCCCGCGTCGCGGCAGCCACCGCGCCCACCGGTGCACGAACGAATCGTGGAACGCGCGCGCCGCCAGCTCGGGGGACAGCGCGCCCGCGTCGTGGCTGAGCGTGAAGATCGGCGCGCCCGGGTAGAGCCGGCAGAACGACTCCAGGACCCGTTCGGCGCCACGCATCGACATGGCCCAGTCGTGGACGATGGCGACGCGCGGGCGCATGGGCGCAGATTACCGCCCGTCCAGGCGGCCCAGAAGCCAGCTCGCCTGTGGATTGGCCGCCGCCAGCGCCGCCAGGGCCGCCCGGGCCCGCGCCGCGGCGCCCGCGTCGCCAAGCGCCCGACTGGCCGCCGCACGCGTGTAGAGCGCGCCCGGATAGGCGTGCAGCAGCGCCAGCGCGCGGTCGGCAGCAGCTGCGGCGCCGGCGGGATCGCCGGCTTCCAACCGGCCCTGAGCCAGGGCCTCCCAGCCGTTGGGGGAGTCGGGCTCGACGGCCAGCGCGCGCTGGGCAGCCGCGATGGCGTCGGCGGGCCGGCTCGCGCGGGACGCCGCATAAGCGGTGCGCAGCGCGACGTCGAAGTCTCGCGGGGCTGCGCGCGCTGCCCGCGCGAGGTCGGCCAGGGCCCGCGCGGCGTCCTCGGGTCGCGTGCCGGCCAGCGCCCGCTGGGCGCGTCCCAGGAACAGCGAGGCCGCCAGCCGGCGCGCGGGCCAGACGACCGCCGCGACGACCAGCGCGGCGGCCACCACCGCGGCGCCTGCCCGGAGCGCCGGCGGACGACGCGCAGGCCGACGCACCGGCCTGCCCGGACCGTCCGTCCGCGCGGCGAGCCCGCCGACCGCAACCCCGAAAAGCAGCACGGTGGCCGGCATCGCCAGCGGGAACCCGGTCAAGCCGCAGCCCGCAACGGCGGCCAGACTGCCGGCACACGCGGCGGCGAAGCCCAGGTCGTCGGCGTCGGCCGCGGCAGCCCCGCGCGCCCGGTGGGCAGCCACCGCGGCCGCGGCGTACAGCGCCAGCAGCGCCAGCAGCCCCAGCGGCCCGGTCTCCGTCAGCCGCTCGAGCAGGTCGTCGTGGACTCGTTTCGGCGCCCCGCTCGGAGACAAGACTCCCTCGTCGGCGGCGCCCGGCTCGGCGTAGCGAGGGAAGCGCACGGCGAAATTCCCGGGGCCGACGCCGAACAGGGGCGCGTCCCAGTACATCGCCCAGGCTCGCCGCCACAGACCAAGACGCGTGCGCGCGACAGGCGAGCTCACCGAGAGCCCCTCGCGAACGACGTCGGCCGCGGGCGCGTACCGCTTGGGGTCGTGCGCGTCGTGGGGCGTCCGCCGTCCGGGCAGCGCCGCCGCCGCGACAATGGCTACCGCGGCGATCGTCCCGGCGGCCACGGCCCGCCACGAGACTCGGGCGCGGCGCACCGCCAGAAAAGCGGCGACGCCCGCGGCTCCGCCGATCCAGGCCCCGCGCGTCCGGGCCACAGCCAGGAAAACCAGCTCCAGGATCACGAGCGCGCCCGCCACCCGGCCGCGGCGCGCCAGGGCGAAGGGCAACGCGGCTGCCATCGCCTCGGCGGCGATGTTGCGGTTGCCGAACGTCGACCCGGGGACGCTGATGCTGGGGATGGGCAGCGGGCAGAGCCCCAGGTGCTGCGCGAGGCCGATGGCGGCGACCAGCGCAGCGCCGATCTGGATGGCGTCGACCAGGCGCTCGCGCCTGCCGGACGCGACGACCAGGGCGGTCCCCAACGCGACGCCCGCCGCCGCGCCCCAGCGCGCGAGCTCGCCGCCCGCGTAGGGAACGCCCGTTCCGCGCGCCGCGGCGACCGCCGCCGACAGGACCGTCGTCAGAAGGACCGCCGCCCCCGCGACGGCGATCCCCGCATCCAGCCGGCCGGAACCGCTCTCCACGCGTGCCCACAGCCACGCCGCCGCCGAAAGCCCTCCGCCCAGCATCAGGGCGGCCAGCTTGATCTCGACGAACGGCGCCGCCAAAGCCGGCACGTAGGCGAGCATCACGACGATGATCGTGACCCGCAGGACCGCGGCGGCGGTCCGCGCCGCTCCCGCGCTGCGTTCTGCTTCGGCGGCGCTGTTCACGCGGACGCCGGCAGCGGGGCCGCCGCCCGCTCGGCAGCCGGCCATCGGGCGCGCAGCTCGTCGAGACGCTGGGCGAACCCCGCCAGCACGCGACGCCGGTGGTCGGACAGATGCATCTTCAGGACGCCGCCCCCGAGCACGATGTCCGCGCTGCGCGCGCGCACCGCGCGCCGACCGAGGCGGTAACGCCACGCCGCGGCCAGCGTCTGCTCCAGCGCGGTCCCGCCCGCGTCCAGCGCCCGTTCGCCCCAGCGCTGGACCCGCGCCGCTGGAATCGCCGGTTCGCCCGCTGGCCGCGGCGCGTACCCCGGGTAGTGGCCCTGGACCCACGCCCGATTGGCGTCGGCGAAACGGGCGAACGTGGCGAGTCCCGCCACCGGCACCAACGCCAGCGCCTGGTGCGCCGTGAAGAGGTCGTGGTGGAAGGCGATCTGCAGGTTCGCCTCGTCGACCAGGTAGTTCGGGCAGACGATTCCGCGCGTCCGCGTGAGCCGGCTGGCCAGGAACAGCAGGGTGTACGCGGTGAAGACGCGACCCGCCGCCGTGACGACGAACAGATCGATATCGTCGCCGCCGCGCGCGTTCCGGTGGGCCGTGCCGCCGGACAACGCCAGCATTCGGACGTACGGCAGCGACGCCAGCGCGCCGACGACGCGCCGGTGCCGGTCCAGCAGCGCGGCCGTCCGCGCGACGCCGTCGGCGCGCCGGGCGACCAGCGCCTCGCGACCGCGCTGGGTGACGACGCCGCCTTCGTGCACGACCAGCAGGTCCGACAGCGGGCGGCGGCCGGCGCGCCGGCGCACCTCCGCGGCGTCGACCCGGACGCCCAGGCAACCCCGCGCGATCTCGTCGACGGAGACCGCCGCGTCGAACAGATCGGCGTACGCGACCGTCGCCGCAATGGCCCAGTCACGCGGGTCGGCGCCGTCGGGCGCGCGCAGCGCGTGCGGGGCGCTCATGGGGGGGGCGCTCACGGGGGGGGCCGAGCGGGCCCCACGATTTTCGCGCGCGAACGTCCAGAGCCGCTGGGCCGAGGTCGCCCACGACAGCCCGGCGGCGCGTTGCAGACCTCGCGCACGCGCCTGCTCCCGCGCGCGCGGATCGGCGATGAGCTGCCGCAGCGCCTCGGCCAGCGCGGCGTCGTCGCCCGGCGGGACCAGCGTGGCCGCGCCACCGGCCGCCTCGCGCAGCGCCGGAACGTCGGTCACCACCACCGGCGCGCCGCAAGCCATCGCTTCCACCACCGGCAGGCCGAACCCCTCGAAGTGGGACGGGTAGCCCATCGCGACCGCCCCGCTGTAGAGGGCCACCAGCGCCTCCGGCGGAACATAGCCGAGCACGCGCACCCGCCCCGACGGCATTCGGCGAGCCAGCTCCGCCCGCAGCTCGCGGTCGCCCCAGCCTTGGCCGCCGACCACCACCAGGTCGCAGGGTGTCCCCCCCGGCTGCGCCAGCAGCCTGTCGAAGGCCCGCAAGAGCAGCGGCAGGTTCTTGCGCGGCTCCAGGGTGCCGACCGTCAGAACGTACGGGCGCTGCAGGTCATGCTGCGCCCGGACTGCGGCGATCGCCGCCGCCCCAGCCGGGCGGCAGGCGGGGTGCGGCGCGCCGGGCAGCATCAGGATGCGCGCATCCGGGACCGCCAGCAGCTCGCGGATGTCCGCGCGCGACGCCGCGGACACCGTCGCCACCGCCGCCGCGCCGCGGGTCACGATCGGCAGCAGCGGCCCCATCACGGCCCGCTTCGCCAGCGTGAAGAACTGGGGCGTCCGGTAGATCGCCAGGTCGTGCACAACCGTCACGTACGGGCAGGGCGACGCCAGCGGCGCCTGGTAGCTGGGGAACAGCGCCAGGTCCGCCCCCGCCGACTCCAGCAGGCGGGGGGCGTCCCGTTGCATCCAGACATGGCGGTGCCGGGTGCCCGCGACGTGCAGCCGGCCCGCCCAGCGATCGACGAGGTCGGGCGCCACCGCCCGGTTGCCGATCAGGATCACGTCGTCGTCGGGCCCCGCGGTGGCGATCAGCGCGTCGGCCAGGTGCTCGGTGTATGTGCCGACGCCGGCTCGATCCGCCGTGCAGGTCGTGACCTCGACGGCCAGCTTCACGCCGGCATCATCGCACGTGAGCGGTGCGGGTGATCTCCCCCATCCGACCGCTCTGGTAGTCCGAGAACGCCTGCACCAGCTCCGCCTGGTGATTCATGACGAACGGGCCATAGCGGGCCACCGGCTCGCGCAGCGGCACGCCCGACAGCAGCAGCAGGCGCCCCCCACCCGGTGCCCCCCGCAGGCGGACGGCGTCCCCGGGTTCCAGGATCGCCATCTGGCCGTCCTCGATGCGCTTGCCGCCGCCTGTCTCACCGACTCGCACGGCGCCCTCGAAGACGTAGACCAGCGCCTGATGGTCACGCGGGACCGGCTGTGTCACGTCGCCGCCGTCGTCGACCGTCCAGTCCTGGTAGATGATCGGCGTGTGCGTGTCGATCACGGCGCGCGCGCCCAGGGCTTCGCCCGCCACTACCCGCACGCGGGCCCGCCCGTCCGGCGTCGCCGCCGTCGGGATGCGGTCCGCCGCAATCTCCTGGTACCGGGGCGTGGTCATCTTCAGCCGCGCGGGGAGGTTCACCCATATCTGGAAGCCGTGCATCCGACCGCCGCGCTCGCGCATGGCGCTGGACGGTTCTTCGGAATGGATGATCCCACCACCGGCGGTCATCCACTGGACGTCGCCCGCGCGCAGCGAGCCCCGGTGCCCCGCCGAGTCCTCGTGCTCCATCTCACCCGACAGAACGTAGGTGACTGTCTCGAAGCCGCGGTGCGGGTGGTCCGGGGCGCCGACCGCCTCTCCCGGGGCGTAATCGATGGGGCCCATCTCGTCGATCAGCAAGAACGGATCGACGGCCGACAGCCCGTGCGACGGAAACGGCCGCCGCACGATGAAGCCGCCCCCCTCTTTCTGCTTGTGGGCCGTGACGACCCGGGAAACCTCGCGGACGCTGTTCGTTTCCTGATTGGTAGCTGCCATGGGACCTCTCTCTCGTATCGAAGGGTTTCGATGTATGTGGAGTGGCCCCGGTTACACACACAGCCGTCCCAATCTGCGCAGCGCGCGAATCAAAAAGAGGACGGCCTTCGCGAGGTGCCTAAGATGATTACGTTGGCCTCATCGGGCTCAAGCGCAGCGAAGGAGTGACGATGCACCGATCGATGAGCGACGTGGAAGCGCTCTTGAGCGTGGATGCTGGGAAGGTCCCGCCGGGGGTGGTGGCCTTCTTCGCGCGAGATCCAGAGGCGTCCAAGCGCCGCGTCCTGGCGGCATTCGCCGTCGTGATGGCGGCGGTGACGGCGGCCGGGTACTGGGCGGCTTTGAACAGGCCGTCCATCGCCCTGCTGGCGCTGGCGACGCTGTCCTTGATCATCCAGGCGCTGCCGCCGGAGCGCGACCCGGAGACGGCGCGCTACAAGCGGCCGACCCTGGTGGTGACGCCCAACGGCGTCATCGTCCGGGACGGCTCCGGGCTGCGCAGCTGGATGTTCGAGGACCTGGTCGACGTGCGCCCTTACCTGCACCAGCAGCGCATTGGCTTGTTGCTGGCCAAGCGGGACGGCAGCCGCGAGTTCGTCGACACCCTCAGCTTCGAACGCGGTGAGACGGTGACCGAGCTGATCGGCCGCCGCCTCAAGCCGCGCGAAGCCTAGGAGGGCGTTGCCGCACGGCAACGGTGAGCGAAAGCGGCCTAACCGCCCAGGTTCGTCAGAACGGGACGGCGAGCCCGGCGTACGCGCCGATGTTCAGGTACGTCACCTTCGCGTTCCCCAGCTTGCCCCACACGCCGATGTCGGCGATCGGCCCCAGAGTGAACAACAGGTGGGGCAGGGCGGCCGCGACGATGAGCCCTTCCACCGTGACGGCGAACGCCGACTGGTTGGTCGAGTGCGCGTACGTGACGCCGGCGCGCGGCCAGATGCCGAGCCACGGCCCCAGCATCATGGCGTAGCCCAGGCGAAACGCCCCTTCGTATCCGGTGTTGTTGCTGTGCGTGCTGGTCGAGCGGCGGGTGAACGTGGCGGCCACGCCGACGCTGATGGACTTGGACACCATCGTGTCCAGAGCCAGGCGCGGCCAATCGTAAAAGCTCTTCTGGGATCCTTCAGAGTCGCCCAGCAGCGTGAAGGTGTTTTCGTGGAAGTTGTTCGACTGGTGCGCGTACGTGTAGCCGAACAGGTGTTCGACCGACAGCAGCCACTGGCCTGCATCGATGAATTCAGCCGGCGCGCTGGTGGGCGGTCCCGCCGAAGGGGGGGGCGCCGATTCCGTCGTTTCTGCGCGCGCGACCGTCGCCCACCCACCGACCGCCATCACCGCGAGGGCTGCCTGCAACGTCCGTTTGAAGTTGCTGGTCATGTCCGGGGTCCTTTCTCCGTCGATATGTCGTCGTGAGAGACGAGCGGGAAAGGAAACCATCGCCGAAACAGGAGACAAGCTCAAGTTCGTTGCCGAAGCGCCCCGTCGCGTACAAGATCGCGGCGGTTCCGTGACGCTGACCGCCGAGGAGCAGAGACTGGACGAGGATCGGCGCCGGGTCCGCGACTGGAAGCGGTTCGGCCCGTACCTGTCCGAACGGCAGTGGGGGACCGTGCGCGAGGACTACTCGGCAAACGGCGACGCGTGGCGCTATCTGTCGCACGAGCAGTCGCGCAGCCGCGTGTACCGCTGGGGCGAGGACGGCCTCCTGGGCCTGTGCGATCGCCAGGGGCGCCTCTGCTTCGCGCCGGCGCTGTGGAACGGCGTCGATCCGATCTTGAAAGAGCGGCTGTTCGGCGTCACCGGCCCCGAGGGGAACCACGGCGAGGACGTCAAGGAGCTGTATTACTACCTGGACGCGACACCGACGCATTCTTACGGGCGCGCGCTCTACCGATACCCGCAGCGCGCGTTTCCGTACGAGCAGCTCGTCGCGGAGAACGGGCGCCGCACGCGCGACGACCGCGAGTTCGAGATCACCGACACCGGCGCCTTCGACGAAGGCCGCTACTTCGACGTGACGGTCGAGCACGCCAAGGCCGGGCCCGACGATCTGTGCCTGGTCCTTTCGGTCGCCAACCGTGGCCCGGACGCGGCGACGCTGACGGTCTTGCCGACGCTCTGGTTCCGCAACACCTGGTGCTGGGGGCGCGAAGGCGAGGGCTACCTGCCGCCCGATCGGCGCCCCTGGATGGCGGCGGTCAGCGCGACGGAGGTCGACGTCGCGCACCCGACGCTGGGGCGCTTCCGCTTCGCCGTCGAGCCGCTGGGCGACGCGGTCCCCGAGCTGATCTTCACGGAGAACGAGACGAACGCCGAACGGCTGTTCGGGGCGCCCAACCGCTCGGCGTTCTGCAAGGACGCCTTCCACGCGTACGTCGTGCACGGGCAGGCGGAGGCCGTCAACCCGTCGCGCTGGGGGACGAAGATGGCGGCCGTCCATTGCCTGGCGATCCCGGCGGGCGGCGAGGTGCGCCTGCGCATGCGGCTGACGGAGGTCACCGCCGAGAACGACGGCGCGCTGCGGGCGCCGTTCGGCGACTTCGACTCGGTGATGATGGCGCGCCGGAGCGAGGCGGACGTTTTTTACGCCGCGAAGATCGGACCGCTGAGCCTGGACGAGCGCACGGTCGCGCGCCAGGCCTACGCGGGGCTGCTGTGGTCGCGTCAATTTTACGAGTACGACGTGAGCACCTGGCTGGCCGGCGATCCGTCGCAGCCAGCGCCGCCGGCGGAGCGGAGCGCCGGGCGCAACAACGACTGGACGCATCTTTACAACCGCGACGTCATCTCGATGCCGGACAAGTGGGAGTACCCCTGGTACGCGTCGTGGGACCTGGCGTTCCACATGTTGCCGTTCGCGCACATCGATCCGTCGTTCGCGATGGACCAGCTGATCCTGTTCACGCGCGAGTGGTACATGCACCCGAACGGGCAGCTGCCGGCCTATGAGTTCGGCCTGTCAGAAGTGAATCCGCCGGTGCACGCCTGGGCCACGCTGTTCGTGTCGCGGCTCGCACGTCAGGCCACCGGTGAGACCAACCTCGAGTTCCTCAAGGGAGTGTTCACGAAGCTGTCGCTCAACTTCACGTGGTGGGTGAACCGCAAGGACACCGCGGGCCGTAATTTGTTCTCGGGCGGGTTCCTGGGGCTGGACAACATCGGGGTGTTCGACCGTTCGTTGCCGTTGGCCAGCGGCAACTATCTCGAGCAGGCGGACGGGACGGCGTGGATCGCGTTCTTCTGCCTCACGATGCTTTCGATGGCGCTGGAGCTGGCGCAGACCGACCCGGTGTACGAAGACATGGCGTCCAAGTTCTTCGAGCACTTCGTGCGGATCGCCGACGCGATGAACAGCTTCGGCGGCACCGGCCTGTGGGACGAAGGGGACGGCTTCTACTACGACCGCCTTCATGCCGACGGGCACGAGGTCGCGGTGCCGCTGCGGTCGTTCGTCGGTCTGCTGCCGATGGTCGCCTCGTCCGTGCTGGAACAGTCGGCGATCAACCGCCTGCCGGACTTCAAGAAGCGGCTGCGCTGGTTTCTGGAGAATCGGCGCGATCTGGCGGAGCGGGTGTCGTTTACCAGCCAGGGGGGCAGGATTTTGCTGGCGATTCCGTCGCGCGACCGACTGGTAAGGCTGCTGCGCCGGATGCTGGACGAGCGCGAATTCCTGTCTCCGCACGGCGTGCGATCGATGTCGAAGGCGCACGGCGAGCAGCCGCTTCGCTTCGAGTTCGGCGGTCAGACGTTGCAGGTCGCGTATGAGTCGGGCGAGTCGCGGCACTGGATGTTCGGCGGCAACAGCAACTGGCGCGGGCCCATCTGGCTGCCGGCCAACTACCTGCTGATCGAGGCGCTCCAGCGCTACCACCACTTCTTCGGCGACGACCTGCGCGTCGAGTGTCCGGTCGGCTCGGGGCGTCAGCTCACGTTGCTGGAGGTCGCGTCCGAGCTGTCGGACCGGTTCGCGCGCCTGTTCCTGCCGGACGCGAACGGGCGCCGCCCGTGCCACGGCGACGCGGCTGCGTACGCGACTGACCCGCACTGGCGCGACCTGGTGCTCTTCTACGAGTACTTCGACGGCGAAACCGGGCGCGGCATGGGGGCGAGCCACCAGACGGGATGGACGGCGCTGGTGGTGCGGTTTCTGGAGTCGCAGGCGCGCCGCCGGGCGGGGTAGCTCATCCGCGTTGTGTGGGTTCCGCGTCGCGGCGTGACTTGACACATCCACTATCAACGACACTTTGTAGGATATGGAGAACGTTGGCAGCGGGTTGGCTCCCCAGAAACGTGACTCGCTCCGGGCTGCCAGCTCCGCCCGCACGACGACGGCGCGTCCGCGCATCTTGTTGGTCGAGGACGACTTCACGCTTCGCGCCTACCTGGCTGAGCTGTTGATCCAGGAGGGCTACGACGTGGTTTGCGCCGCGGACGGAGCCGAGGCCGTCGGCCGGTTGCAGCGCGAGACGGCGCCGCCCGCCGCGATCTTGCTGGACATCATGCTGCCGCGCATGGGCGGCGTCTCGTTTCGCCAGCTGCAGATGCGGTGGGCGGGTCTATGCGATGTGCCGACGGTGGCCATGACCGGGACGGGCGATCCCAAGGAGCTGAGCAACCTCGGTTTCGAGGCAGTCCTCCGCAAGCCGGTCGACCTCGATCGCCTGGTGAACATGCTCGCAAAGTTCTGTCCGCAGAGCTGAGGGCGATGTGAACGGCGATGCCGACGTTCTGATCGTCGGCGGTGGCCCGACGGGGCTGGTACTGGCGTTGTGGCTCAGCCACATGGGCGTGCGCGTGCGGATCGTCGATCAGACGGCCGCCCCGGGGACGACGTCGCGCGCGCTGGTCGTGCAGGCGCGTACGCTCGAGCTCTACCGGCCGTTCGGGTTGGCGGACGACGTCGTGGGCCGCGGGCTGCGGGTCGAAGCCATCAATCTGTGGGCGCGCGGCGAGAAGCGGGGGCGCGCGCAGTTCGGTCTGGCGGGAACGGGAATCAGCCCCTACCCGTACGCGACGATCTTCCCGCAGGACGAGCACGAACGGTTGTTGATCGAGCGGCTGGCGAGCCGCGGCGTCACGGTCGAACGCGAGACGCGCCTGCTGTCGTTCGACGCGCGAGCCGACGGCGTCATCGCGCACCTTCAGCGGGGCGACGGAGCGCCGACCACCTGCCGGACGGCGTACCTGGCCGGCTGCGACGGCGCGCGGTCGGTCGTGCGCAAGGCGATCGGCGCCGAGTTTCCGGGCGGCACGTACGATCATCTCTTCTACGTCGCGGACGTCGCGGCCGACGGCCCGGTCATGGACGGCGAGCTGCACCTGGACCTGGACGAGGCCGACTTCGTCTTCGCGTTCCCGCTGGCAAGGGAGGGCGCCGCGCGCCTGATCGGTACGGTGCGCGTTCCGGCGGAGGGCGCCGGCGCCGAAGAAGACGCGCCGGTGACCTGGCATGACGTCAGCCGCGACGTGCTGCGACGGATGCGCATTCACGTCCAGAAGGTGAACTGGTTTTCGACGTATCACGTGCATCACCGCGTCGCCTCGCATTTTCGTGAAGGGCGCGTGTTCCTGCTGGGCGACGCCGCGCACATTCACAGCCCCGTGGGCGGCCAGGGGATGAACACGGGGATCGGCGACGCCATCAACCTCGCCTGGAAGCTGGCGGCCGTGTTGCGCGGCGCGGATCCCGGCGTGCTCGACACCTACGAGCCCGAACGCATCGGTTTCGCGCGGCGGCTGGTGGCGACGACGGACCGTCTGTTCCAGCTGGCGACCAGCCGCTCCGCCGCCGCGCGCCCGATCCGCCGGTCGATCATTCCCGCTTTGTTGCCGCGGTTGTTTGCGCGCGCCGATACCCAGCGCGTGATGTTCCGGATCGTGTCGCAGACGCGCATCCAGTACCGCCACAGCTGGTTGTCCGTGGGGCACGCCCACGGCATCCACGCCGGCGACCGCCTGCCCTGGCTGGAAGGCACACCCGACAACTTCGCGCCCCTGTCCGGCGTCGCCTGGCAGGCGCAAGTCTACGGCCACGCCTCGCCCGAAATCGCGCGCGCCTGCAACGCCCGCAACGTCGACCTCCGCCCCATGCCCTGGACCCCCGCCTGCAGCGAAGCCGGCTTCATCGAAGGCGCTCTCTACCTGATCCGCCCCGACGGCTACATCGGCCTTGTGGACCCCAAAGCCGATGTCGACAAACTCGAACGCTACTTGGACCAACGCGTCCCTTCTTGATTGCGTCAGCCTGAACGTTAGTTCAGTATCTTTATGTGACTGATTCAATCGAACTTGGCGAGGAGATCGCGGCGTTGGCAACGCAGGTCAATCGCGCGACGCACGGCCTGTTGACGCGCATTCGGCGGTTCGACGAAGTCGAAGGTTGGGCGGAGCAGGGCGCCAAGAGTTGTGCGCATTGGCTGACGTGGCGGATCGGTCTGGACCCAGGCACCGCCCGCGAGAAGGTCCGCGTCGCCCGTGCCCTGGGCACGTTGACGAAGATCGACGCGGCCTTCGCAACGGGCAATCTCTCCTACGCGAAGGTCCGCGCCGTCACACGCATCGCGACTCCGGAGAGCGAGGATCGCGTACTGGAGGTCGCGATGGCAACGACCGGCGCCCAGCTCGAACGGATCTGCCGGCGCCTGCGCACCGCGACGGAATCCGAGCTGGACATGGCCGATACCCGCACGTTCCGCGGCCGTGCGCTGGGCAGTGGCCTAGTGAAGCTGGAGATCGTCGTGACCGCCGACGAAGCGGATCTCGTGGTCCAAGCGGTCGAACGCGCCCGCGAAGCAATCGCCGCCAAGCAGACCCCCACCGAAGTCTCCCGCCGTCCGCGCGCGGCTGACGGATTGATGGACCTGGTCGCATCGTACCTGGGCGGCCAAACAGGAACCGACACCGTAGTCGCGCCGAAAGCCGAAGTGGTGGTCCACCTGGAACGCGACCTCACCTCCGACGCGCCGACCGTGACCGCGACGCTGGACGACGGCACCCCCGTTTCCGCGGAAACGTTCCGCCGCCTCGCCTGCGACGGCGGCCTCGTCCCCGCAACCATCGACGAAAATCACGCCGTTCTCGACGTCGGCCGGCGCACGCGTGCAATCCCCACCGCCATCCGGCGCGCGCTCTTGCTACGCGACCACGGCTGCCGCTTCCCCGGCTGCACTTCCACCCGCTTCCTTCACGGCCACCACGTTCAACACTGGCTCCACGGCGGCCGCACAGCGCTGGCCAACCTCGTCCTCCTCTGCAGCTTCCACCACCGCCTGGTGCACGAGGGCGGCTTCACGATCTCACTGACCGACACCGCCGAGGTCCTGGTCCGTTCTCCCGAAGGCCGAAGCGTTTCCGCGGAAACGCCTGACGCCCCGACGATCGACTGGCCGACCCTCGACTGGTCTGGCCGCGAACGCACGTTCATGGCTGTCCCCGCGTGGGACGGCGAATCCGTGGACTACGACGCCGCGGTCGACGCCCTGTGGGCGGCCGCGTAGTTATCAGAGCGCGCTACCCGGCGCGCCGCTTCAGCGCGTTTCCCGTGAACGTGGCGGCCAGGTCCCAGATGGCGCTGGGGAAGCGGTGGGCGTCGGCCAGGACGTCGTCGATGGCGCGGACGATCCAGTCTTCGTCGGACTGAGAGAGGCAGAGCGGGGGGAGAAGCTTGATGACGTACATGTCGTGGCCGGCGACCTGGGACAGGATGCGGTGGCGGCTGAAGAGGGGGAGCACCACCATCTGGCAGTAGAGGCCTTTGGTGGCTTTGTCGACCAGGGCCCAGGCGGCGCGCAGTTTCAGCGACTTGGGGGGGCCGAGCTCGAGCGCGATCATCATGCCGCGGCCGCGGACGTCGGCGAGGAGCTCGTATTTGGGGACCAGCGCCTTGAGGCGGCTGATCAGGCTTTCGCCGCGGGTGGCGGCGTTCTCGATCAGGCGCTCGTCCTGCAGGACCTGCAGGGTCGCGAGGCCGGCGGCCATGGCGAGGTTGTTCTTCGCGAACGTCGAGCCGTGCACGACGGCGCGGTCCATCCGGTCGAACGTCTTGTCGAATACCCACTTCTTGCCCGCGACGGCGCCGACCGGGACGAAGCCGCCCGACAGCGCCTTCGCGACGAGCACCAGGTCGGGATCGACGTCGTCGTGGTGTGACGCCAGGAACTTACCGGTGCGGCCCAGGCCGGCCTGCACCTCGTCGACGACGAACAGCGCGCCGTAACGTTTGCACAGCCGGGCGGCCTCGGCCAGGTAGCCCGCCGCCGGCAGGTTGACGCCCTTGCCCTGGATTGGCTCGACGATGAACGCCGCGACGTCGCCCGCCTGCAGCGCCTGCTCCAGCGCCGCCAGATCGTTCCACGGCACGCGCACGGTGTCGGACAGCAGCGGCCCGAATCCCTCGCGAAAGATCGCGTCGCCGTTCAGCGACAGCGACCCCATCGTCAGCCCGTGGAACGCGTGATCGCAGTAGACCAGCTTCGAACGGCGCGTGGCCTGCCGCGACAGCTTGATTGCCGCTTCGACGGCCTCCGTCCCCGAGTTGCAGAAGAAGACGCGCTCTTGCCCGGGCATCTGGGCCAGCAGCCGCTCGGCCAGCATGCCGGCCAGCGTCGACACGTCCATCTGCACCATGTCGGGCAGGTCGGCGTTGATCACGTCGGTCAGCGCGCGCTTGACCGTCGGGTGGTTGCGGCCGATCGCGAACACGCCGAACCCCGACAGCAGGTCCAGGTACCGGCGCCCCTCCGTGTCGTAGAGATACGCCCCCTCGGCCCGCGCGTAGTGCCGGTCGAACCCGATGGTCTTCAGGACCTGCACCATCTTCGGGTTCAGGAACCGTTCGTGGAGCGTGAACTTCTCGCCGGCGCGCGCGCCCAGCATGTCCAGGATCGAATCGCCAATCGACAGATGACCGGCCTGACTCACGCGGTTCCTCCGGCAATGATCGTAACAACGCCCTCGGCCGCGCGGGCCAGAACGTCGGCGCACTGATTGACCCGCTTGCGCAGCGTCAGCAGGTGCGGCAGGGCCCCGGGGTCGCTGAAGAGCCCGCGCAGCACGCGCCCGCGGTTCACGGAGCCACTGGAATCCGCGCTGCGATTCAGGATTCCCGGCAGCGCCTCACGGGCCGTGTCGCTGACGGCGCGCAGGACGACCCACGGGACGCGCGCCTCCTCGGCTGCGGCGACGTAGGCCGCCGACTCCAGGTCGACGACGGCGGGGCGGCCGTCCGCCTCCAGCTCAGCCAGGCGCGCCAGCCGGGTCTTCTCCTCGACGGTGTCGGCGATCTTGCGCGCGCTCATGACCAGCGCGGGGCGCCCGCCCGTCGTCCGCGCGATGGCGGCGACCCGGTCGGCCGCCGCCTCGTACGTGCGCCCCTCTTCGTCCTTCACGCGCGCGCCGACGATCAGGTCGGCGGTCGCCAGCGCCGGCGTCAGCGCTCCCGAGACACCCAGCACCACCAGCGCGTCCACGCGCCCGGCGGCCAGCGCGCGCTGAGCCCCCGCGCGCGCGTTGCGGGCGCCGTCGCCGGTGACCACCAGCTCCACCTCTTGCCCGCCCAGCCGTCCCCCGTTGACGCGCGCCCGAAGCGGCGCGACCTCCTCGGGCATGGCCGCGACGATCGCGATCCTCACCCCAGGAAGTTCCAGGCCGCCATCCGCAGCATGTCCTTGGGGCTGTTGCGCAGGCCGCGCACGGCCGACGCCTCGAACCCCGAGTGCATCTTGCAGTTCTGGCACTTGTCGTCCTGCCGCGACTCCCAGTACTCCCAGTCGGTGCTGTTCCAGAACGTCGACCAGTCGGGGATGTACTCGTTGCCGATCAGGTAGCAGGGCTTCTTCCACCCCTTCGGCGTGAACGTCACCGTGCTCCAGGGCGAGCAGTTGTACTCGCGCAGGCCGGCCGCGAACTCCAGGTACATCGGCGTCGACTGCAGCGGGTAGTCCTTGGACAGCTCCAGCACGCGCTTGAACTTCCGGTGGATCTCCTGCTGCGTGAGGAAGATGTTCTCCTTCACCGACTCGTAGTGGTACCCGGGCGAGACCAGCAGCCCGTCGACGCCCAGCGACTTGACCAGCTTGCACAGCTGCTCGATCTCCTCGAGCGACGTCTCCTTGAACACCGTCGTGTTCGTCGTGACGTGGTAGCCGCGCGCCTTGGCCTGGCGAATCATCTCGATCGCCTTGTCGAAGACGCCTTTGCGGTCGCACACCATGTCGTGCGTCTCGCGCATGCCGTCCAGGTGGACGTTCACCGTGAGCCGCTTGTGCGGCGCGATCTTGCCGAACACCTTCGTGTCCAGCAGCAGCGCGTTCGTGCACAGGTAGATGTGCCGCTTGCGCTCGATGATCCCGGCGATCAGCTCCGGCAGCTCCGGGTACAGCGTGGGCTCGCCGCCGCACAGCGACACGGTCGGCGCACCGGATTCGTCGGCGGCCTTGAGGCACGTTTCCAGCGGCAAGCGATCCGCCAGCTTGCCCGTGTGCCGCTCGATCGAGCAGCCCACACAGGCCAGGTTGCAGGTATAAAGCGGCTCCAGCATCAGGACCAGCGGGTAGCGTTTCTCACCCGCCATCGCCTTCCGAATTTGGTAGGTGACCTGGTCCGTCATTATATGAGTCGGAAACCGCATGCTCTCTCCTTTGACGCAAACACCCTGTTACCTGCGGGGGCGAGAATGAACGACGCCGCGGAATCTGTCACGTCCCCCGCGCCGGCGCCCGCCACATCCCCGCGCAGCCTGCTGTTCCCCGCGCCGCCGCGCGCGCGCGTCGAGGCGGCGATCGCCGCCGCCCGCGACTGGTTGATCGCGCGCCAGCACGCCGACGGGTACTGGCTGGCGGAGCTGGAGGGGGACACGACGCTCGAAAGCTACATCATTCTGCTGGAGGCGTTCTTCGGACGTCGCGATTCCGAAAAAGTCCGAGCTCTGGCCCGCGTCATCCGCGAAGAGGCGCTCCCGGACGGCGGCTGGCACCAGTATCTGGGCGGCCCGGCGGACATCTCGGTTTCGTGTCTCAGCTACTTCGCGCTGAAGGTCGCCGGCGAGCCGGCGGACGCGCCTCACATGCGGGCCGCGCGCGCCGCCATCAAGAAGCTGGGCGGCGTCGGTCGCGCCAACACGTACACGCGCACGCACCTGGCCATGTTCGGGCAGATCCCGTGGGAGAGCGTTCCCGCCGTGCCGCCCGAGATGATGTTCGCGCCGCAGCGGGCGCCGTTCTCGGTCTACGACATGTCCAGCTGGTCGCGCACGATCTTTGTGCCGCTGTCGATCATCTGGGCCACCAAGCCGGTCATCCCGCTGCCACCCGCGTGCGGCGTCGCCGAGTTGCTGCAGGACGTCGAGGCGGAGCCCGCGGGCGACAACGGTTCGCGCCGCCCCGACTGGAAGACGCTGTTCGGGACCGTCGATCGCCTGCTGAAGCTCGGCGAACGACTGCCCGGTGCCGCGGCCCTGCGCCGGGTCGCGCTCAAGCGCGCGGGCGACTGGATGATCGAGCGGCTCGCCGAATCGGACGGCCTCTCGGCGATCCTTCCCGCCATGGCCAACAGCGCGCTGGCGTTGAAGCTGCTGGGATACGACGAGAGTCACCCGCTGCTGGCCGAAGCGCTGCGCCACCTCAACGACCTCTGCATCGCGGAGGGGGACACGATCCGCGTTCAGCCCTGCATCTCGCCCGTGTGGGACACGGTGCTGTCGGCGCACGCGCTGTTCCAGAGCGGCACGCCCGCCGACGACCCGAACCTCGCGCGCGCCGTCACCTGGTTGATCGGCAAGCAGACGCGCCTGCCCGGGGACTGGGCGGTCCGCAATCCGGCCCCGCCCGGTGGCTGGTACTTCGAGATGCGCAACGAGTTCTACCCGGACGTCGACGACACCTGCATGGCGCTGATGGTGCTGGCGCAGGCGCGTGCCGCGGGCAGCGACGACGCGCGCGAGGGCGCCATCGCGCGCGGCCTCGCCTGGATGCTGGGCATGCAGAACGACGACGGCGGGTGGGGCAGCTTCGACCGCGGCAACGACAAGGACTGGTTGACGCACGTCCCGTTCGCCGATCACAACGCGATGATCGATCCCAGCACCGCCGACATCACCGCCCGCGTGCTGGAGAGCCTGTCGCACTACGCCGGTTACGGCGTCGACCACCCGCTCGTGAAGCGGGCCATCGCCTTCCTCAAGCGCGATCAGGCGACGGAGGGCTGCTGGTACGGCCGCTGGGGCGTGAACTACATCTACGGCACCTGGCAGGTCCTGCGCGGCCTGGCGGCGATCGGCGAGGACATGGACGCCGTCTACGTCCGCCGCGCCGCGCGCTGGTTCCTGGACCGGCAGAACGAAGACGGCGGCTGGGGCGAGAGCATCGGCAGCTACGACGACCTGTCGCAAAAAGGGCGCGGCACGTCGACGCCCAGCCAGACCGCCTGGGCGCTGATGGGCCTCATCTCCGCCGGCGAGACCGGCAACCCCGCCGTTCGCCGCGGCGTCGCCTGGCTGCTGGAGCGCCAGCAGGGAGGCACCTGGGAGCAGGTCCCGTGGACCGGCACTGGTTTCCCGAAGGTCTTTTATCTGAACTACCATTTCTACCGGCACTACTTCCCGCTGATGGCGCTGGGCCAGTACGCCGCCCGTAACCGAGACGCCGCCCGCTGAACGCGCGTTCGTCGCGCCCGTTCAGGCGCGCGCGGCGACCTTGGGCGTTTCGACGCCCAGGTTCGCGGCGATCTCGGCGGCGATCTTCGCGACCGTCAGTCGGGTCAGCTTCGCGCCCAGCCCCTGGTCGCGGAGGATCTGCAGGTTGGCCGCGGCGAGCTTGCAGATGAACGCGTTGAACGCGATCAGCCCCGGCTCGGCCCCGCCTTCGCGCAGCAGATCGACATAGGCGGCGGCGTCCGCGAGATCCTGGCGCGCCAGCGCGAACACCTCGCGCAGCGGCGCCTGGCGGGGCAGGAACGTGCGCCCCTCCATCGCGTCCGGACGCGCGTCCTTGAGGATGTTCACCAGCTGCAGACCCTCGCCGAACCCGGCCGCGCGCTTGCGCAGCTCGGGCGCGACCTGCTGCATGCTCTCACGGCTCTGGATGAAGAGCTCCGTCAGCATCTCGCCCACGATGCCCGCGACCGCGTAGCAGTAGGCGCGCAGGTCGGCGATCGTGTCCAGTTGCAGGCGCCCCTCGGGCTGCACGCGCCGGACGAAGCTGGCCATCCCCTCGGCGCTGCGTGCGACGTGCGTGCGCAAGATTTGACGAACCTGCGGCCGCAGCGTCTCGAACCGTTCCAGCACATAGGGGGTGCGGGCCAGCAGCTCTTGATAGCCGTCGTGGATCAGCGGCGGATTGCGCGTCCACTCGTCTGCAAACGGCTGGGAGGCGCTGGCCGGTCCGTCCAACAATCGAATGAAGTCGCTGAGCGCCTGCTGCCGCTTTTCGGGCGGCCACAGCACCGCGTCCTCGAACGTGTCGATGATCCGGAACAGCAGGTAGGCAATGCCGACCTCGTCGCGGGTCGGTTGCGGAAGGCACGGGATCGTCAGCGCAAATGTGCGGCTGGTTTTTTGAAGCAGGGTTTCGATATCGCTCAAGCCCATCCCTCGCGGACCATCACACATAAGACTACCTGCAAATAATTGCAATGCGGACCGTCACGCTGAGGGGAGCAAATCCTCTCTGATGACGTAGTCCCAGGGGCCGAGGACCACGACGTCCCCGCCACCAGGCGGATCGATCCAGCAGGACGTCGGGTGCGGACCGTAATTGACGGCGACCGTCAATCGGTGCTTGCCCAGCTCCCATGTGAACGCGATGACGTTTCGCCAGGCGGCGTCTGCTTCGTCGACGGGGCCGGCGGCGCAAAGCCGCCAGGTGCCGTCGCGCAGCGCCGGGCGGGTCAGCAGCGCCAGCAGCTCGTCGTACATCGCGCGTAGCGTCGGGTCGGGGGCTTCGGGCGCGCGGCGGGTCAGCTGGATGACGGCGCGCGCGCGGCGCCCTTCCAGTTGCCCTTCGTGGAAGAAGCGCAGGCCGGGTACCAGGTACGTCAGCGCCGCCGCGGCCCGGTGCTGGTCGGGTGGAAATGCCGCAGCAGCCCGCGGCTCGTCGTGGTTTTCCAGAAATCGCGCGCAGTGGTCGGCGAACGCCGGTTCGGCGCGCAGGTGGGCGCGCACCGGCTCGGCGGCGCCCGCGCGCAGCCGGTCGTAAAGCGTCTTGTCGTACGTGAAGTCGAACCCCTGTTGCTGCAGGCGCCAGTCGAGGCCCCAGTAGACCTCCGCCAAGAACAGGAACCCGGGGTGCTGGCGGCGCACGCGCGCGATCGCCTCGGGCCAGAAGGGGGCGTCGACGGGCGGGCTGCCGTCGCCGGGGCGCGCGTGCTCGCCCCAGGTGCGGGCAATCACCTCGGGCTCCAGCAGCATCGCCATGTCGCACCGGACACCGTCGCACCGATCGGCCACGCGCAGCAGCTGCTCCAGCATCGCTTCGCGCAGCCCCGCGTGGCGGTAGTCGAGCTGCAGCGTGTCCGTCCATCCCGGGAAGCTGGGGTCGCGCCCGTGGGCCAGGATCCGCTCGCCGCGCGCCGTTTTCAGCCGGACGTAGTTGCCCGGTTGGCGTTCCAGGTCCTGCTCCGTGCCGGGCACGAAGTACTCCGGGTGCGCGTCCACCCAGGGGTGGTCCAGCGCGACGTGGTTGGGGACGAAGTCCAGCATCAGGCGCAGCCCGCGCGCCCGCAGGCGATCGCGCAGCCGCGCCAGCGCCGGGTCGCCACCCAGCGCGCGCGCCACGTCGTACCCCGTGATGGCGAACGGTGAGCCCGCGACGTCCTGGTCGCGCACGTCCGGCAATTCGCGCGCGTACGCGGCGCGCATCGGCGGGGCGAGCGCCTCGCGCCGCCCGGCCGCCCCCGTCTCCCACACGCCCAGCATCCAGATCCACTCGAACCCGCGCGCGGCGGCTTGCGCGAACAGCGCCTCCGGCAGGGCGTCCAGCGAGGCCGCGGCGGCCGCCTCGCCGACCAGCACGCGCGTGTTCAGCTGATAGAGCAGCGGGTAGCGCGCGGACATCGCCGGCGGACGATACTACTTGCTGGCGGCGCGGGCGGGCGGCGGCGTCGCCAGCCACGCCCCGAACGCGTCGACCATCGTCTCGGGCGACAGGCGATCGTAGCTGGAGACGATCCAGTCCATGGCCTCGGCATGGCGGCCCGCGCGCAGCAGCGCCTTGTAGGCCAGCAGCCCCACGCCCGGCTCGCGCATCATCGGCTGCAGCTCCGCGAAATCGGCGCTGCCGTACACGACCTGCTTCGCCGCCGGCGAGGCATAGGGATCCTTTTTCACGGCCTCGGCCAGCGGCTCGTAGAGAGCGCGCGCGTCCTTGCGCTGCGACAGCGCGACCAGCACCGGCAACTTCAGCTCCCGGTCCGGTCGCTTGGCGATCTTGACCAGCAGGTCCAGCGACGCGGGGGTGTTTTCCTTCGCCAGCTCCGGGACCATCGCGACGACTGGTTCGCTTTCGCGGGCCTTCAGCAAGGGCGCCACGTAGTCGTTCGCCAGGTCGCCGCAGGCGCGGATCATTCCGGCCGCCGCAGCCGCCCGAACCTCGACGGAGGGGTCCTTCACCAGCGGCTGCAGCCGGTACAGCGTCGGCCGCCCGCCGCCCGGGCGCGCGAACGCCGTCGCGCCGGCGGCGCGCAGGTGGGCGTCCTTCTCGCCCAGCGCGTTCAGCGCCGGCCGGTGGGCGCTGGCCGGGTTGAGGTGGGCCAGCGTGTCCAGCGCGTCGGCGCGCACGGGCGCGGCCATGAACTCGTTCTTGATGAGGCCCTCCAGCGCCACGACGCAGGGCGATTCGGCCGGCAGCTCGGCACGGGCGGCGCGCAGGATCCGGGTCGCGGCCAGGATGCCGTCGGGCTTGCCGCTCTCGAGGCGCGGGCGCACCAGCGCGCACACATCGACCTTGATCGCCGCCAGCGCCGGGGCGACCACGTCGACGCTGTCCGGGCGGTCCAGGGCCGGCTTCAAGCGATCGGCCTGGCGCGCATCGCCCGCGTGGGCGAGGGCGGCGGCGGCGCGGGCATCCAGCGCCGGATCCGTGAACCGCCGCTGTAGCCAGGCGCGCGCGAAGATCGACACGGCGCTGGTGTCTCCGTCGCGCGTGTATCGAGACACCCGCAGCAGCGCTTCCTTCACGCGCCCCTGATAGAAGAGGCGCGGCAGCGCGTCGGCCAGCGGCGCCTCGAGGCGGCGCACCTGCCCGCCCGAGCAGAGGCGGGCGTCGCGCGAGAAGATCCAGCGGAAGTGGGCGACCCCGTCGTCCGCGTACACGTCTACCGGCGGGACGGGGTAGGGGTGCGTCCCCCGGACGGCGGCCACGGCCGCCTGGTCGAACTCCGCGACGCCGGAGCTCTCGCTGATCGTGATGTCGGCGGGCGTGCCGTCCCAGCGGACGACGAACAGGATCTCGGCGTCATTCGCGCGGTTCAGCCGGTCGGTGGGCGGCCGGGTGGCGGCCACTTCCTGGATGAACTTGGTCACCCAGCGGTAGTGGATCGACCGGTGCATCTCGCGCAGGTAGTCGCCTTCCACGCCGGGCGTGGTGATGGGCGGCTCTTGGTCGGCGGGCGTTGGCGCGCCGACGGCGTTCCGGGCCGACGAGACAGCGAGCAGCGCCAGCAGCACCAGGCGGAAGCGTCGCAGGTGAAAGCGTCGCATATTGACGGGACTATGCCGGGTCATGCAGCGGGAACCTCGGGAGGTTACTCCTTCTCCCCCTCATCGTCGCAATCGGCCCGGGCATTAACGCGGCCGGCACTAAAGCGCGTGATCGTCGCGCTGATTGTGGCGTGGCCGGCCGCTCTGCTCGCCCAGGGGTCCCCTTTTGTCGACTACCGCGGCCAGCAGCCCGGGGTTTCGCACAAGATCACGGTGGGGGACCTGCCGCCACCGCACGCCACGGTCTCCGTCGACAACGGGGCGCGGCTGATCCCGCGCCCGAAGGACGCCTGGCCGAAAGCCCCCGCGGGGTTCCAGGTCCAGCTCTACGCGGACGGGCTGACGAACCCGCGGCTCATCCGTACGGCGCCGAACGGCGACGCATTCGTGGCCGAGAGCTCCGGCGGGGCCATTCGGGTGTTCCGGGGCGTCACCGCCGCCGGGCGGGCGGCCCAGACCGAGAGGTTCGCGACCGGGCTGCACCAGCCGTTTGGCATCGCGTTCTATCCAGCGGCGGACCCCCGATGGGTGTACGTGGCCAACACCGACTCGGTGGTGCGGTTCCCGTATCGGGCCGGGGACCTCAAGGCGCGGGGCGCCGCGGACGTCGTCGTGCCCGAGCTGCCCGGCGGCGGATGGCTGCGCGGCGGCGGCCACTGGACCCGCGACCTGGCGTTCTCACGTGACGGCAAGACGCTGTTCGTGTCGGTGGGCTCGCGCTCGAACGCCGACGACACCGACGGCAACCGCGCCGAGTTTCACCGCGCCGACATCCTGTCGTTCGCGGTCGGCGACGACGGGGCGGTCGCGCCGCCGAGCGTCCGCGTGTTCGCGTCCGGCATTCGCAACGCCGTCGGCATCGCCGTCCACCCCAAAAGCGGCGAGCTGTGGGCTTCGGTCAACGAACGGGACGAGCTGGGGGACAACCTGGTTCCCGACTACATCACGCACATCCAGCCGGGCGGGTTTTATGGGTGGCCCTTCTATTATCTAGGTCCGAACCCCGAGCCGCACCTGCGGGGCAAGCACCCCGAGCTGGCCGCGAAGGTGATCGTGCCGGACGTGCTGCTGCAACCGCACGATGCCTCGCTGGAGATGGTCTTCTACGACGGGACGCAGTTCCCGGCCGAGTACCGGGGCGACATCTTCGCCGCCGAGCACGGCTCGTGGAACCGCAAGGTCCGGTGCGGGTACGAAGTGATTCGCGTCCCGCTGCACGGCGGCACCCGGGCCAGCGGCGAGTACGAAGACTTCCTGACCGGCTTCGTCACGGCGTCGGGCGACGTCTGGGGACGACCCGTCGGCGTCGCCGTGGCCGCCGACGGCGCGCTGCTGGTGACCGACGACGGCTCTCGATCCGTCTGGCGCGTCAGCGCCGTCAAGCCGCACTGAGCCTGCAACAAGTTTGTGGGCGGCTGCCCTTTCCTAGCCATGCGTTCGTTGTTGTTCGTGTTTGGACTCGCAACTCTGGCTGCCGGCGTGGGCTGCGGTGGCTCCTCGTCGCCGGGAACGACGGGCGGCAGCGGCGGCTCGCAGTCGACGGGTGGCTCGTCAGCCACGGGGACCGGCGGGACCAGCAGCAGCACGGGGGGCGCGCCCGGCGCGGGTGGCACTAACCCCGCCACGGGCGGCAGCCCGGGTACCGGCGGCACCCCCGGCACGGGCGGCGTCGCGGCGACGGGCGGCGCGACGGGCCGAGCCGGAAGCTCGGGCGCCACCGGCGGCGCGGCCGGCGGCAGGATGGGCACCGGCGGGGTCGGCGCGGCCGGCAGCCCGGGGACCGGTGCGGGCGGCGCGCCTGGCATGTGCGCCAAGTCGATGGCGACCTTCAACGACATCACGACCAATCACCCCGTGCCGGCATGGCTGAAAGACGCGAGCTTCAAGTACGCGATCGGCATGCACTTCGGTCCGTACTCCGTGGGCGCTCACCACAACGAGTGGGACTCGCGCCACATGTACTGCGACTCCGGGATCCGGCAGTGGTACATCGACAACTTCGGCAGCAACGGCAAGGTCGGCTACAAGGACCTCATCGCCAAGATGACGCTGGCCAACTTCGACCCGGCGTCGTGGGCGACGCTGTTCAAGAAGGCGAAGGCGTCGATGGTGTTCGGCTCGGCCCAGCACCACGATCGATTCGCGATGTGGAACAGCCCGCACACCAAGTGGTGCATCGCGAAGACGGCTGGCCGCGACGTCATCGGCGAGCTGGCGACGGCGGTCCGCGCCCAGGGGATGAAGTTCGGCGTGCTCGACCACGCGCTCTACGGCTACAGCTTCCAGTGGTGCGGGTCCAGCGCCGACAAGACGGTCGACCTCTACGACCCGCAGTACTACGACCTTTACGGCGACTACGCGGGCTGGGACCCGACCAAGGCCAGCCCGTACGCCAGCAGCGGCCCGGTGAACGGTGGCTGCGACATCAGCAGCAACGGCGGGATCTGCCTGTCGGGGCAGCCGAACCAGGGATTCATGAACGAGTGGCTGACCCGGGCCAAGGAGCTGACCGACCAGTACCAGCCGGACATCCACTGGTTCGACTGGGACGGCATCGGCGCCACCCACGCGACCAAGCTGGCCTTCGCCAGCTACTACTACAACGCGGCCTGCGGCTGGGGGAAGGAGGTCGCCATCGCCGGCAAGGGCGGCGTGTTCCCGGGTGACGACACCACCACCACGGGCGGCAACGTCATGATCCACGACTTCGAGAAGAGCGGGCGGGCGCCGGCGGCCGGCTCCGAGCCGAAGACGGTCTGGTTCGTCGACGAGCCGATCGGCAGCACGTGGGACTACACCGACGGGATGACGTACCAGTCGGCCAGCGGCATCATCAGCAAGATCAAGGACTACAAGAGCCGGGGCGGCATGATGATCCTGAACGTCTCGCCGAAGGGCGACGGCACGATCCCGCAGGAACAGATCGACATCCTGACGGCGATCGGCAACGCGCTGTAAGCGCGCCGTCAGCGATCGGTGAGCGTCTTCAAGAACGCGACGACGGCGTCGATCTCGTCGTCCGTCAGTCGCGGCGCCTCGCCGGCGTGGCGATCGTAGGGAACTTCCGTCGTGTTGACGTTCGCCTGGTAGGCGTCGGGCAGGTCGTCGAATTTGTGAACGGTGCCGTCGTCGTCCGCCGGGAACCACCGCTCCGGGCTCGTGTCGCGCGTGACATAGAAGCTCACGACGTCGCGAAGCTCCGTCATGACGCCGTTGTGACCATAGGGGGCGGTCAGCTCGATGTTCCGAAGGGTCGGCACCTTGAACGCGCCGCACAGGGTGCCGACGTCGAAGCCGGGCGGTGCCTGGGCGGCCAGATTCTCCTGCGCGCAGAGGCCCAGGTCGGCAAAGGCCGGGTCGGCGTTGTCGGCGATCGCGGCGTTTCGGGGCAGGCCCAGGTTGTCGTACGTGAAATCGGTGAAGAGCCAGTCGGCCGGGTTGCGTGACGTCGTGTCGCCCACGTGGCAGGCGATGCAGTTGCCCTTCTGCGGATCGGTGAACAGCGCGAACCCTTGAGACTCGACGGCGTCCAGCTGGGCCTCGCCGCGCAGGGCCGCGTCGAACTTGGAAGAGAAGGGGTGGAACGTCGCGGTCTCTTCAAACGCGGCGATGGCTTCGCCGACGTGCTGATAGGCGGCGTCCGGATCGTCGAGAGCGTCCGCTCCGAACACGTGCCGAAACAGGGGCGCGTAGCCGGCGCGCCGGACCTTGTTCACGACCGCGCTGGCGCTGTCGTTGTTCATCTCCCGCGGGTTCAGGAACGGGCCTTTGGCTTGCTCGACCAGATCGGCGGCGCGCCCGTCCCAGAACTGCCCGCCGACCGGCGTCAGCGCGATCTCGCCGTCATCGCCGACCTCCGGCACGAACGCGAACCGCGGGCTGAAGGAGGCGTACATGATGGTCGGGGCGTTGCGGTTGCCCAGCAGGTCGGGGCGGCTGCCGCGCGCGACGGCCGCATTCGGCGAGCCGTTCGACCCCGTGAACGCCTGCCCGGCGTCGTGGCAGGACGCGCAGGATTCGCCGGGCGGGTCGGAGAGGTTCCGGTCCTCGAAGAGCCGCTTACCCACCAGCTGAACGGGCGTCAGCGAGCCTTCCTCGTCAGCGGTCGGCCCGTCCCCGCAGGCGGGCAGGGTTGCCAGGGCGGCCAGAGAGGTCAGGAAAAGCGTGCGGCATCGCATGAAGGCCTCGTTCCAGTTGGGAGAGGCCGCGACCTTACTGATGTTGAATATGATTCTCAAGATCAACTTTGAGGCGAGCCGCGTCGCGAGGGCGCGCGGGCCGGCGCGGCGCGACTACCGCGAGCTGCGGAACCGGGCGACCGTCATGGCCGGCGGGTTCACGCGGACCACGCCCGCATCGGCGTCGACGACGATCAGGTCCTCGGGGCGCAGCCAGCCGAACAGGCCATGTACGCCCCCGACCAGGGGGCGGCCGGCGCTGCGGGCCAGAGCGGCCGGCGCGCTGCTGGCAGCCACGTCGTTTTCCACGACGAACGCCGACGCGCCGGCGGAGATCGCATACGCGGTCGCGAACAGGCCGACGCGCTCGCTGGCCAGCATGGCGCCCGAGCGGACCAGTCGCGTGCCGTTGGTGACGGCATGCGCCAGGACGCACAGGTCCTCGATCTCGGCTGCGCGGGCGGCCATCAGCTCCGACGTGTCGTCGTCGCCCCCGGCCTGAAACGGCGCCCGCGCGTAGGCGCGCGCCAGCTCGGACAGGGCCTTCAGCGGGGCGGGCGCGCCGCAGGCCTCGGCCAGCCGGACCCGAAACCGCTCGTCGTCCAGGATCAGGGCCAGCGAGGAGATCTCCCGGGCGGCGGCGCCGGTCGCCTGCGCGAGGCCCCGGTGAAGCTCGGTGCGAAGCCGGTTCCACAGCGCTTCCAGACCGCTCGCCTCGATTGGTTTCGCGGGCCCCGTGGGGGCCGCGGCGTGGGCCAGCGCGGTCAGCGTGGGCAGCAGCGTGGCCCGGCCCATGGCGGTCCCGGGCACCAGCGCGTGGCCGCTGAGGCGAACGCTGCGCCGGTCGGCCTCCTGCGCACGCTCGCGTTCGCGCGCCTCACTGCGCTCCAGCGCGTGATTGATGACGGCGGCCAGGGCGGTCGCCAGCACGACCTCTTCGGGCGTGAAGGCCATGGTTGCCCGCCGCTGCATGACCAGCACGCCGGCGGCGGCGCCGCCGCGCAGGACCGGCACCGCCAGCAGCGCCGGGAACTGCTCTTCACCCAGGCCCGGGATGTACTTGAAGTGCTCGTCGCGATCGGCGACGGCCACCGAGACCGGCCGGAGGCGGTCGGCGGCGAAGCCGGTGATCCCCTCGCCGCGGCCGAGCTGGACGTGCCCGACGGCCCCCTCCGGGAACCCGACGTTGCCGCGCATCGTGAACCGCTCGCCGTCGGCGCCCTCTTCGCGAACGTAGACGCTGGCCACGTCTGCGTGCGCAATGGCGGCGATGTCGACGCACATCTCGGTCAGCACCGCTTCGAGCGGGGCGTCCCGTTCGCCCAGGCCAATCAGCCGGAAGATGCCGTCCAGCGAGTTGTCGCCGCTGTCGTGAACCTGGTACCCCAGACCGCGATTCTCGACACGCGCCATGTGGACCTCTGACTCCTAACTTACGCCTCAGATGTTTCCGGCATCTTTCCGGATGGAAAATTCGCGGTAAGGCGGACGCGTAAGGCCAAGACCCACTCAGATGGTGCCCGGAACGGACCGCGGCCCCACGCAGTTGCCGACGATCTCGCGAACTGTATCCGTCGTGTCGACGATGTCGGTCGTGCCGGGCATGGGGACGTCGTAAGGCGGCGTGAAGTCGATCGGCGCGGTGGTGATGTGGTTGGGCGCGCTCACCGTGTCGGCGGTATTGGCCAGCAGGTCGACGAACCCTGGTGACTGGGAATCCGGAAGCACCGTCGTGACCGGACCGTAGTCGGGGTCCTGCCCTGAGGCCGTGACGACCTGGAAGTAGTTCTTCTCGACCCGCACGGCGGCGTTCATGGTCGACGCGATCGCGTAGTAGGTGACGTGATCGAAGACCACATTGAAGATGTGCACGGTTCCGAAACGGATGCGGGGTCCCGCGTCGACGTTCTGGAACAGGTCGTGATGGTAGGTCACGTGCAGGTGGTTGGTGTCTTCGGTGCCGTTCAAGTCCGAGTGACCGACGATGCTGGTGTCGCGGTGATCGTGGAACTTCGTCCACGAGATCGTGATGGATTCGGCCGCGTGGGTGATGTCGATGAGGCCATCGTACGAGGCGCCGTCGGGATGCCGCTCGCTCGACAGGTCGCAGTGGTCGACCCAGATGTTCGACGAGGCTGGACCCTGGATCGTGATGGCGTCGGTCCCCGCCGCCTTAGAGATGACGAGGTTCTTGATGATGATGTTGCTGTTGCCGTTCAGGTCCAGCCCGCCGCCCGTGAACCCGGAGTGCGCGTCGACGCCGAGGATCGTCGTGTTCGACGCGACCCGCACCTGACTGTCGCCGAACCCGGCGAAGCTGATGATGCCACTGACCTGGATGACGGCCGCGCCGCTCTTGCGGTCCGCGTACGCTTTGAAGTGGGTCATGGCGTCGGGGTCGGTCGCCTCGACCGTCACCGGGGCGGTGGTCCCCCCGCCGGTGGTGGTGGTGTAAGCCGCGAAGGGGATCGTCGCCCATCCCTCCATGCGGTCCGGGCATAGCGACGTTGCCCCGTCGGGTCCGACCGCGCCGCTGTCCGGCGGGCCCCAGATCGGGCGGATGTGGACGTCACAGCCGGCCAGCGTCAGCAGAATGGCGCCCGCCAGACGGGCCAAGAGGGGCGTCCCCACGCCTTCATAGTATGCGGAGCCGGGCGGCGCGGGTCGCGTGAACCGTGCCGGAGGCGGCGCGACACTCAAGGGGCGCAGGACCGACCCATGGCCGTGCTGACCGGACACAACCGCCCCGTACGCATCTCGCGCGACCCGCTGGGCGTGCGGCCGACGCAGCGCGGGGCACGCCGCCCGGTGGATCCGGCGGGGACAAGAACGCCCGGTCCGGCTAAGATGGGGACCGTGGCGTTTCGCGCGCCCGCGCCTCCGCCTCCGGCGATGCCGATCCCGGAGCCCTTTGACGACGACGCCGCGCTGGTCGCGGCGCTGCGCCGGGGCGACGGCCGCGCCCGCGTGGCGCTGGTCGAACGGTTCGAGCCTCTCGTCGAGCGGCTGGTGGCCGGCGCGCTGGGCATCGACGGCGAAATTCCCGACGTGGTCCAGGACGTCTTCGTGGCGGTGCTGGAAGGCGTTCACAAGCTCAAGGACGCCTCCGCGCTGCGCAGCTGGATCGCGACGCTGGCGGTGTTCACGGCGCGCGGGCGCATCCGCCGGCGCCGCCGCTGGCGCTGGATCCGGTTCGTGGCGCCGGAGGAGGTGCCCGAGGTGCCCGTCTCCGGGCCGCAGGGCGAAACGCACGAGGCGGTGCGCGCGACCTACGCCGTGCTCGACAGCTTTCCGCCGGACGAGCGGCTGGCGTTCTCGCTGCGATTCGTCTCGGAGATGCAACTGACAGAGGTCGCGGACGCCTGTCGCGTGTCGCTGGCCACCGTCAAGCGGCGGCTGGCCCGTGCCGAGAAACGCTTCCTGGAAGCCGCCAAGACGCATCCTGCTTTGCGCGAGCGTCTGACCCGCGGTAACCGCTGGGGTGAGGAGCAGTCGTGAACGGGGGGGACAAGATGCCGGTCGAGCTCGAGGCGCTGATGCGCGAAGTGGGGCGCGCCGTCGTCGGCGACGCTCAGCGGCGCAACTTGATTCCGCAGGTTTCCGCGCGGCTGGCTCACGTCGAGGCGCGCCGCCCGCGGCGCGTGGCGCCCTGGGCCTGGGCGCTGGCGGGCGCGGGCGCCTGCGCGGCGCTGGCCGGGTTCGTCTGGCTGCGGCCGCACCCCCTGTCGTTCGCCGTCGCCGGCGAGACCGCTGACGGGCGGGTCGGCGCGCCCATCGTGGCGCCGTCTCGCGCACCGCTGGCGCTCAGCTTTTCGGACGGCTCGGCGGTCACGCTGCCGCCGCGGGCGGCGGCGCACGTCGACGCGCTGGAAAATACCGGCGCGACGGTGGCGATCGACGACGGCACCGTCGAGGTGTCCGTCATCCACCGGCCCCACACGCGGTGGCAAGTTCGCGCGGGCGCGTATCGCATCCAGGTGACCGGAACGCGCTTCGCCGCCGGCTGGGATCGCCATGCGCAGGCGCTGACCGTGACGATGCACGAGGGCGCGGTGCTGGTGACGGGGCCTGGCCTGCCGGAGCCGGTTCGCCTGGTGACCGGCCAGCGGCTGCGCGCCAGCGCCAGCGGCGTCGACCTGGGCCTGGAAAGCGCGCTGGCGCCACCAGCCCCGTCGCGGGACGAGCCGATCGCCACGCCGCCGCTACCGGCGGAGCCCGCGCCGGCGCTGGCGCCGCCGCCGCCCGAGGCGCCCGCTGCGCGTGGGCCGGCCCCGCGCGCTCACCGCGCCGAAGTCACGCATGGCGGCGCGTCCGGCGCGCCCGATTGGCGCGTCGCCGCCGCCCACGCCAACTACAGCGAGGCGCTGGCCGCGGCGGTCCAGGCCGGCTGGCACGGCGAATGTGCGCGCCTGGGCGCGGACGACGTGGTGCTGCTGGGCGACGTGGCCCGATTGGCTGGCGATCTGCCGCGCGCGGAAGAAGCCTATCGCGCCGCCCGCCGCCGCTTCCCGGGGGCCGACCGTCCCGTGTTCGCGATGGGCCTCATCGCGTTCGAGGGGCGGCACGACTACCGCGCGGCCGCCGACTGGTTCGCCGGCTACCTGCGCGCTTTCCCGCGCGGGCCGCTCGCGCGCGAGGCGGCCGGCCGGCTCATCGAATCGCGGCTCAAGGCGGGGGAAGATGGCGAAGCCCGGGCGGCCGCGGCCGCGTACCTGCGCGAGTTCCCCGGCGGCCCGCACACCGCCCTGGCCAGACGCACGGTCCATCCTTGATTCGGCGGCGCGCTCGGCTGCGCGCCACCTTCTTCGCCGCGATCCTGACGATAGGCGCGGCGCGCTTGGCGTCGGCCGAGACGGCGCCGCCCGTGCGCATCGGGCTGCTGGCGGCGACGCCCGACGACCCCCTGGCGGGGCGCATCGAGGCCGAGCTGCGGGCGCTGGGCTTCCAGGTCGAACGGTCGGCCATCTCGCCCGACCTGCCGATCGACGAGGTGGTGCGCCAGCAGATCGCCAGCGGCGCGCGGGCGGCGGTGGTCGCCGACGGACACCGCACCGACGTCTGGATCGCCGCCGCCACCGTGGACCGGGTCGGCTTGCGGCAGGAGCTGGAGGTCGAGGAGAGCTCGGGGCTGCAATCGGTGCTGGCGCTGCGGACCGTGGAGTTTCTGCGCATCAGCCTGGGCCTGGTCGCCGGGCCGCCCGCCCCGGAGATCACCGCGGCGCCGCCCGAGGTGGTGGCGCCGGCGCCGCCGCCCGAGCACGAGGCGGCGGTCGCGCTCGACGTGTCGTCGGGGGTGCTGGCCAGCGCCGGTGGGGTGGGGCCGTTCGCGATCGTCGGCGCCAGCTTGCGCGCGCGAGTGGGGCGACTTCTGGGGTTCGAGGTCTGTGGCTACGCGCCGCTCAACTCGTCCGACCTAACTGCCGGGACCAATCAGGCGCGCACCACCGTCTGGCTGGCCGGCGGGGGGGTGCTGGTCGCGCCGCGGCCCGCCACCCGGCGCCGGTTGTCCGGTGAGGCGGGCGCGGGCGCGCTGGCCGCCGTCACGCGCTCGACCGGGATGGCGCCGCTGCCGCTGCAAACCGGAACGGCCGAGGGCGTCGGCGTCGTTCTTTACGGGCGCGCGGCGGGAAAGCTCCAGCTGGCGCGCAACTGGGCGCTGCGGTTGGACCTGCTCGGCGGCGGGGCGGTTCGCCGGCCGGTGATTGCCCTCAGCGATTCGGAGTCCAGGTCGTGGGGCGGCGTCTTCGTGGCGGCGCTGGGGGGCGGCGAGGTCCAGTTCTAGGCCTCCGGGCTGAGCCGCCGCGCGACGACCCCGACACTGATTCCGGGAATGTCCCGCTCGGCTCATCACTGGGGTGCCGCGCTGGCGGTCTGGCTGGGCCTGGTCTTCGCCGGCGCGCCGGCCGCGGGCGCGCGCCGGTATGCAGAGGCGGCCGACCCGGTCGCCAAGGTGACGCAGATGAACCGGGAGGCGCTGGCGGCGATCGACAAGCGCGAGTTCGAGAAGGCCCGCGAGATCCTGAAGAAGGCGCTGGAGCTGTGCGACAGCGCGGGGCTGGCCCAGCACCGGATCGCGGCCCGCACGCACGTCCACATGGGCGTCGTGATCCTCGAAGGGTTCAAGAACCGCGAGCTGGGGCTGAAGCAGTTCACGGCGGCGCTGGCCACCGAGCCGGGGATCACGCTGACGCCGGCGCTGGCGACCCCCGAGCTGACGGAGGCGTTCGACGAGGCGCGGTCGGGCGCGGCGGGCGGCGGTTCGGCGGCGCCGGAACCCGCGCGACCGGCCGCTGCGCCAGCCGTTTCAGGCGGCGGATTCACCTATCACACCGTCAGCGAGGTGAAGCAGGGCAACTCGATCCGGATCACCGTCAACATCGACGACGACCTGAAGTTCCGCAAGATCGTGCTCGCCTATCGGCCGGAGGGCGCGGCGCAGTTCTTTGGGCGCGAGATGGAGCCCAGCGGCACGGGCGCCTACAGCGCCGAGATCCCCGACCGCGCGACCACCGGCGCGTCCGTGGCGTACTACATCGAGGCCCAGGACGACGACGGACAGCCGGTCGCCAATCGCGGCACCGAACAGCGCCCGCTGGTCGTCCAGCTGGGCGGCGCGCGCCGGTCCGAGCCGGTCGCGCGCAAGCCCCGCCACGGGGACGATGACGCCACGGAGCTCGTCGCCCATCAGGATGACGACGCGGTCGCGAACCGCTGGTTCGCGAGCCTGCTGGTTGGCGGCGGCTTCGGCACCACCTCGGGGCACGGCGAGCTGAACGCCGACAGCGCCGCGCCCGGCTCCGTCGCGGGCGCGCTGCTGGGGCAGATCTCGCCCGAGCTCGGTTACTGGCTCAGCCCCAACCTGATGGTCTCCGCGCAGGGGCGCATCCAGATGGTCACCGGGCCGACGGAGATCGACGCCAACGGCCGCGTCTACAGCCCGGCCAGCTGGGCGTTCGCGCTGTTCGCGAAGGCGTCCTGGTTCTTCGGGTCGGGCGGGCTCCGCCCGTTCGTCTCCGGTGGTGTGGGCGGCGGGCAGGTCCGGCACGTCGTCACGTTCGACGCGCTGAAGGACTGCGGCCCGTCCCGCAACCAGACCTGCGTCGACACCGTCGTGGCCGGGCCGGCGCTGGCCGAGGTCGGGGGCGGGGTGCTGTTCAAGATCGCCGGCGAATTCGGGATCGTTGCCGGCACCAACCTGCAGCTGGCCGCCCCTCAGTTCACGGCCAACCTGGACATCAACGCCGGCGTGGCCGTTGCGTTCTAGAGTGCACGCTCAAAGGTGAAGACGATGTTCCTCGACGAAAACTTCCTGCTGGATACGCCGACCGCGGTCGACCTTTACCACGGGGTCGCCGCCAAGCAGCCGATCCTGGACTACCACTGCCACCTGTCGCCGCATCAGGTCGCCGACGATCACCGGTTCCGCTCCATCACGGAGATCTGGCTGGAGGGCGACCACTACAAGTGGCGGGCGATGCGCGCCGACGGCGTGCCTGAGCGGCTGATCACCGGCGACGCGTCGGACTGGGAGAAGTTCGCGGCCTGGGCCAAAACGGTGCCGCACACGCTGCGCAACCCGCTTTACCACTGGACCCACCTCGAGCTGCGGTTCCCGTTCGGCGTGCGCGGCAAGCTGCTGGACGGCGACAGCGCGCGCGAGATCTTCGACCACTGCAACGCGCGCCTCGGCGAGGAGGGCTTCACGACGCAGGGGCTGCTGCGCCAGTTCGACGTGCGCGTCGTCTGCAGCACCGACGATCCGATCGACGACCTGGAGCCGCATCGGCGGCACGCGCGCAAGGCGGGGCGGGCGACGCAGCTCCTGCCGACCTGGCGCCCCGACAAGGCGCTGGCGCTCAACGATCTGGCGGGCTGGAACGCGTGGCTCGATGCGCTGGGCGCCGCCGCCAACATGACCGTCGGCACTCTCGACGAGCTCCGCGAGGCGCTGCGCCGCCGGCACGACGTCTTCCACGAGGCTGGCTGCCGGGCCTCCGACCACGGGCTCGAGCGTATCTACGCCACCGAGTACACAGAGCGCGATGTCGCGGCGTCGTTCGCGCGCGCGCGCGCCGGCAAGGCGCCGTCCGCGGACGAGGTCGAGAAGCTGCGCTCGGCGCTGCTCTACGATCTGGCGCTGCTGGATCACCGGCGCGGCTGGGTGCAGCAGTTCCACCTGGGCGCGCTGCGCGACACCAGCACGCGCGGGATGCGGGCCCTGGGTCCGAACACGGGCTACGACGCCATCGGCGACTTCCCCCAGGCGGTGGCGCTGGCCAGGTTTCTCGACCGCCTGGACGCGACCGACCAGCTGGCCAAGACGATCGTCTACAACCTGAACCCGGTGGACAACGAAGTCTTCGCGACCGTCATCGGCAGCTTTCAGGACGGCAGCGAGCCCGGCAAGATGCAGCTTGGCAGCGCGTGGTGGTTCCTCGACCAGCTCGACGGGATGCGCAAGCAGCTCGACGCGCTGTCGAACATGGGGCTGCTCTCGCGCTTCGTCGGGATGCTCACCGACTCGCGCAGCTTCCTGTCGTTCTCGCGCCACCAGTACTTCCGGCGCCTGCTGTGCAGCATGCTGGGGCAGGACGTCGCCCGCGGCTTGCTGCCCAACGATCGCGTGTTGCTGGCGACGCTGGTCGAGGACGTCTGCTTCCGCAACGCGCGCCGGTACTTCGGCTTCGCGCTCTAGGCGCGCCTCAGGGCACGTCGATGTTCGGGCAGCCGAAGATGATCTGGACGGCACCCGCGCCGTCCGCCTGGATCATCGAGCACCAGCTGCCGTAGACCTCGATGGCGCTGTCGGCGCTGTCGACGTACGCCCAGCCGTTGGCCTTGGCCGCG
>JBJMQQ010000264.1:0-13352 GCA_045802645.1 Polyangia bacterium | reverse complement strand
CCGCTCGCCGAGCTGCGGGCGCCGCCCAGCGTCCCGAGGGGCGTGAGCCCGGCCGCGGCCGACCACACGAAGGCTTGCCAGGTCGTCGTGTCCCGGCCGGGCAAGAGACCTACCACCTGCCCCACCCCGTTCAGGTCCCACACCGAGCAGCCGCCCGGGCAGACCTCGACGCGCCCGCCGCTCGACGTCCACCGGTAGCCGTAAAGCGTGCCCGTGCCGTCGCCGTGGTCGGACTGGCCGCTGATGGCCCCGTCGGACGCGATCGCCGTCGTGAAGCTCTGGGTCCCGAAACCCGGCTGTGCGCCGAGGTCGGTCGTCCCGCCGCGCTCGGTCCAGCGAAACGCGTGATAGCGAGCGCCGTCGAGTTGCGCCGAACCGACGGCCACCCCGTCGTCGTTGATGTCGTGCATGAACACCGTGCCCTCGCCGAGCGGCGGGATCTCCACGATCCGCGCGTACCCGTCGGCCGGCGGCACGACGCCCGCCGTGCAATGCGCGCGCAGGTCCGCGCGCACGCAGGCGGTCAGGATCGGCGCGGCCGGCGTCGGCTCGCGATGCTCGCCCGCGCAGCCGCTGCAGCCGACTGACGTCGCCACCGCGATCGCGGCCAGCAGCGTCGCGATCCCCACCCCCTTTTCCCTGGAAACCATCGTCGGAACCACGCGGCCAATTAAGCTACACCAACCAACAAACGTACGTCCGCCAATGGTGGCGGCGACTCACGTTTTCCGTCGCGACGCGTCTGTGCGCGCCACGCCTCTGACGCTACTTCTTGGCGGGCTGCGCGGCGCTCTGGGTCGGCTGCGCGATCAGGTTCGGGCCCGTGCGCTTGAGAACGACGACGGTCTGAAGCGACTGCACCTCGTTCGACTCACGCGCGAACACCTGCACCAGGTTGCTGCCCGCGCCCAGCGGGATTTCGGCGTCGAAGTCCATCTTGGTGCGATCGCCCGCCAGCCGGTTCGGCTGATAGAACGCCTTCTTCACCGGGATCTTCGCGTTCCGGTTCCAGACGCGGATGTAAACGTCCCGCACCAGCCTGTCGTCGGTGGCGTGCCCCTTGATGTGCACGGTGTCGCCGGTCGCGACCGTCGGGGCGTTGACCGTCAGCACGGGCGGCGTCACCTCCCACTCGGGCTTGAACGCGCCGTGCGGCGTTCCGCCCGACTTCAGATCGGCGGTCGCGACGAAGGCGGACCGCAACGCATCGACCTCGACGCGCGTGTAGGCGCCGATTTTCCCGGAGACCTTGTACGTCGCGCCCTTCGGTGCGCGGCCGACGACCAGCGACCCCTCGGCCGGATTCTCGCGCAACGGGACATCATCACGCGCGATCGTCGCCGTGCCGGTCGCCGGCTGCGGCGCCGCGCCCGCGGGCGCGATCTTCACTTTGATCTTGTCGGTGACCGTTTCGCCCAGCGTCGTGTCGCCGACCGACATCTCCAGCTGGTAGTCCTCACCCTTGTAGTCGGGGCGGATCTCGTAGACGAACGAGAAGGTCTTGGTCTCGTCGGGGCCGAGGTCCTTGGCGTCGAAGCGGCCGGCGCTGATCAGCAGCCCCTCCTGGCCCGAGCCGTTGCGCAGCACCGCCTCGGTGTGCATCGCCTTGCCCTGGCCGATGTTCTTCACCGTCACCAGCGTGCGCACCTGCTCACCCCGCTGGACGAGTCCGTCGCGGTTGGCGCCCTTCTGGTCGTCGATCGTCTGGTAGCTGTACGCGAACATGGGCCGCTGCTTGCCGGCGATGTCGACCAGCAGATCGGCCGCCGTGGCCTTCGTGACGCCGCGCTGCGAATACAGCGTCGCCTTGATCTCGTCCGTCCGCGTGAACGTGGACGCCGGCACCTTCACCGAGATCTCGTAGCTCTTCGATTCGCCGGGCGCGAGACGTCCGAACACCATCTCGTTCTCGTCGAACAGCGGGTTGTCGCTCTCGAACACGGCGCGCACGCGGTAGGCGGGGGTCCGCCCGGAGTTCTTCACGACGCCTTTCAGCTTCGCGACGCTCCCCGCCTCGATCTTGCCCTCGCCCACCGTCTGCAGCGTGAGCTGCAGCTCGGGGTCCGGACCGGTGGTCGGGCCGGCGCTCCAGTCGACGCCCAGCTTCTCCAGCGCCTGCGACAGCTTCTTGTCCTCGGTCCCGCGCACCTTGTCGAGGTAGGCCTTGGACTGCGCCACCAGGTCCCGGCGCTTGCTGCTCTTGGCCTGCGCCAGGAAGTCGCGCGCGAACTCCATCAGGAAGTCGTTCTTGTTGGCCTGGTCGTCCTCGGCGTCCGACTGCTCTTCCGCGTCTTCGTCGGCGTCCTCGTCTTCGTGGGCCTTGGCCTTCTCGTTGGGCTTGGGCTGGAAGAGGTAAGTGACGACCTCTTCCGGCTTCTCACCGTGGCGCGCGCTCGGGTGCTCGAGGTGCCACTCGTAGTCCGCCTCGCGCCGCTTGTGCGCCGAGGGCTGCAGCCGGATCCAGGACCGCTCGCCGTCCTTCTGCACCAGCAGCGCGTCCGTCTCGATGTCCGGCACCACCCCGACGCCCTGGATCGAGATGTCGCCCGGGGTCAGGTACTGCGCCGTCGTCAGCTTGAGGCCCAGCTTGTCGTCGTCCGCCGCCTCGCCGAACGAGATCGGCGACGCGATGTCGAACAGGACCTGCACCGACCCCTTGCCGAAGGTCTCCTCGCCGATGACGACGCCGCGGTCCAGGTTCTTCATCGCGCCCGCCACGATCTCGGACGCGCTGGCCGAGTTCTGGTTCACCAGCACCGCCAGCGGAACCGTCGGCTCGTGGCCGCTATCCGACGCGGTCTCGTCCTTGCGCTGCGCGCCGCCGACGCCGACCATGGAGACCAAGGTCCCCGACTTGATGAACGCGTCCGAGACCTTCTGCGCCTGCTCGTAGAGGCCGCCCGGGTTGCCGCGGAGATCCATGATGATCCCCTTGACCTTCTCGCGGTCGAACATCGCCAGCGCGTCGGCCAGATCGCCGGCGCTGTTGGCCGAGAAGTGCTGCATGTGGAAGTAGCCGACCTTCGCCGGCGTCTGCCCCGGCCCAGACGGCACCGACATCACGCGCGCCGCCGGATCGATCGACGGCGGCCGGATGAACGCCCGCGTGATCGTGAACTTCTTCATACCCGGCTGGTTGTCCCGCTCGACGTAGACGTCGACGCTGGTGTCGACGTCCCCGCGCAGCCGGTCGACGGCCTCCGTCAGGGTCATGTTGACGGTCGACTCGTTGTTGATCCGGACGATGTGGTCCTTGGACTTCATACCCACCCGCATCGCGGGCGTGTCCGGCATCGGCCGCTTGACCGTGATCCGGTTCTTCTTGTCCATCTCGATGACGATGCCCAGGCCGCCGAACTTCCCCTGGGTCTGGGTCCGCATGTCCTTGTAGGTCTCGACGTCCAGCAGGACGGAGTGCGGGTCCAGCGTGTAGAGCATGCCGTTGGTGGCCGCCATCTCGATCTCGACCAGCCGGCGCGCCTCTTCCTTTTCAGGGACCGGCTGCAGGTTGGGCTGAACGAAGCTGAAGATGTCCTGCAGCATCTTGCGCAGGCTCCACGGCGCGTCGACCTTCTCGATCGAGAACGTGCGCTCTTGCCCGTTGACCTTGACGGTCACCTGCTTGGGGTCGTGCTCCGGCCAGCGGTCGATCAGGATTTCGGGGACGTCACGCTGCACGAAGTCCAGCGCCCCGATCAGCATCCGCTTGGGGTCGAGCCGGTTCTTATCGAAGTAGTTCTCGTGTACGTAGAACAGCGTCTTGGCGAAGATCGGGAGCTGTGAGAGGTCGTACTTGCCCGCCGTGCTTCGGGTCGCGGCGCGCAGCTGCCCGTCCGCCCCCACCCGGATCCCGTTGCCGCCGTGGCGGACCGTCAGAATCAGGGCCGCGCTGCAGGCAGCGGAAAACGCCAGGACCTTGCTGAACCGCCGCATGCGCGACTCCGGGGGCATAAGGGGAGGAGGAGACGAAGACGAAGAAGGCGACGTTGGGTCGCCGGATGGACCGTCGATGAGATCCATGGACCCGAGCAATGATAACCAGCCCTTCGCCGCGCTGCACGCGGAGATCGCGGTATCTTCGGGAGTCCCGACCCCACTGGGCGGGCCCGGAATCCTTTCGTGAGAGGCGCAGGAACCCTTTTCGTCGTCGCCACGCCCCTCGGCGATCCGCGCGATTTGTCGCCGCGCGCGGCCGACACGTTGCGGGCGGCCGAGCTCGTGGTTGCCGAAGACACGCGCAGCGCCCGGCGACTGCTGGCCGACATCGGTGCCGGTCAGAAATCGGTGATTTCCTGCTTCGACGCGAACGAAGCGGCGCGCGCGGCCGAGGTCGCCGAACGGCTGGCGGGCG
Organism: Polyangia bacterium; assembly: GCA_045802645.1. Taxonomy (GTDB): domain Bacteria; phylum Myxococcota_A; class Polyangia; order Fen-1088; family Fen-1088; genus JADGRB01. Next base: position 9,001 of record JBJMQQ010000264.1, on the reverse strand, counting down.
GCGCCCAGATTGCGTTGATCTCCGAGGCGGGGACGCCTCTGGTGTCCGATCCTGGCTATCGCGTGGTGGCCGCCGCCGTCGCCGCGGGCGCGCGCGTCGTCCCCGTCCCCGGGCCGTCGGCCATCCTGGCCGCCCTGATGGCCGCCGGCCTGCCAACGGACCGGTTCCTGTTTCTGGGGTTCCCGCCGCGAAAGACCGGCGGCCGGCCACGTCTGTTCGAGAGCGTACGGACATTGCCGTACACGCTCGTGCTCTACGAATCGCCGCTGCGGACCGGCGCGACGCTCGCCGATCTGGCAGCCGTCCTCGGGGAGGCTCGACCGGCCTGCGTTGCGCGCGAGCTGACGAAGCCGCACGAAGAGCTGGTGCGTGACACCTTGGGCGCTCTGGCGGCGCGGTACGCGGAGGACCGGCCGCTGGGCGAGATCACCCTGGTGGTCGCCGGCGCCGACGAATCGGTGGCCGCCGAGGACCTGGATGACGACGAGATCCGGGTGCGGGCCGCCGAGCTGGTCGCGGCCGGCCAGACCGCCAGCGACGCCGCCCGCGAGCTGGCGGCGCTCACCGGACGCCCGCGACGGGACATCTACAACCTCATCGCGCGCCGCTGAATTCGAGTCGCGCTCAGAACATCAGCGAGCCCTGGACCACCAGGTGCCAGGTCTCGCTCTGCTCGATGCGATAGCGGCGGCCCGGCAGGTCGATCGACTCCCGGTAGACGGGGTTCGCCTGGGCCGGGTTGTTGGAGTCGACACGCCCGTTCGGGCCCGGGACGCCTGGCGAGGCGTCCGTGATGAAGTGCGGCGCGTCGACGGAGAGCCCGAACAGGCTGCGGAACCGGATGTAAGGCCCGACCTGAACGTTCAGGCCCACGTCGCCGCCGAAGGTGCCGTAGGCCTCGACGTCGCTGACGCCGGGGTACGGCGCGCCCTTGACCGTCAGAGGTTGGGTGACGCCGTTGATGACGGGCGCCTCCGCCACCTGGTCGAACGCCGGGCGGCAGTTCGTGAGGTCGGTGCTGCCGGCCTGACAGGACGGCGACCCGGCCAGCGGCTCCCACAGCTCGGAATAGTTGCGCCCGGCGAAGTGCTCCTCCATGTGCGCGCGCAGCTCGATCGTGACCCGCTGCTGGCGGGCCGGGTTCTCCCAGGCGATCTCTTCGACGCCGATGAGGACGGCCGCCACCTGCTGCGGGTTCACCACCGTCTGCCCGCCACCCAGGTCCTGGAAGATGCTGCCATTGGTGCGAATCGGCAGCATGTACGACGCCCCGAAGTAGGGATCGAAGTGCCGGAACCGCTTCGACACCCAGGTCGACCAGATCAGCTGGTGGTAGCCAAGTCCGACCGCCGTGTTCGCGTTCGGATTCAACTGGTCGTAACGCATGTCCTGGAACACATCCAGCAAGGCGTCGAACCCCAGGGTCCACGTCGGCTTGGTGTCGTCGCGGTTCTGGTTGAACACCGCCCAGGTGATGCCGAGGCCGAGGTTCTCGAACCCCTTGCGCGTCGGGCTCTGGAAGACGTGCCCCGGCCGGCCGCCCGGGTTGAACATCGTGCCGTCCGCGATGAACGTCGAGTTGCCGGCGTCGACGCCGTTGTCGAAGTTGAGGTAGTTCGAGTCGTGCAGGACCAGCGGCGCATCGACGTGCAGACCGACGTCCCACAGGACGCCAAAGTCGAGGCGCATGTCCAGCACGTCGCGGGTGCGCGCGTACTTGAGGTCGCGGACCAGCGCCACGCCGGTCGCCGTCTCTTGCTCGCGGTTGACGGCGGCCGTCTTGGCGTCGTGGAACCAGGTCGCGGTCAGGTTCAGATCGAATGTGTCGTCGTCGTCGAACGCGCTCACGACGCGCGTCACTTCCGCCGCCTGCGCACGGGTGGCAGCCAGGAAGCCGCCGGCAGCGGGGAAGGACGCCACCATCGCCAGAATCCAGTGACTCCCGCGTCTGATCTTCGTGGCGCTCAAACCGGCGCCGACGATAACACGCCCGGCTACTTCTCGCGCAATCCCAGCTCTTTCATCTTCGTCTGGAGGCTCTTGCGCGAGATCTTCAGCTTCCGGGCGGCCTGGGTGACGTTCCCGCCGGTGGCGTCCAGGGCCCGCTGGATCAACTCGCGCTCGACTCGCTCGGTCTCGACGCGCACGGCCTCTTTCAGCGAGTCGGGGGCAGCCTTACCTGCCTCGTCGCCGGCGGCCAAACCGGCCTGCGCTGCCGACGCCGACGCGACGGGCGTCGCCCCCACGACCTCGACGGGAAGGTCGGAGACCCCGATCTCCGGCCCCTCGCAAAAGAGCATGGTCCGCTCCATCAAGTTCTCGAGCTCGCGGATGTTGCCGGGCCAGTGGTACGCCACCAGGCGGTCGATCGCGTCGCGCGTGATCGAGGTGATCTGTTTCTTCAACCGATCGTTGAACTTTGCGAGGAAGTGCTCGGCCAGCAAAGGGATGTCTTCGCGCCGCTCACGCAGGGGCGGGATGTGGACGGGCACCACGTTCAGCCGATAAAAGAGGTCCTCGCGGAAGGCGCCGGCGGCGACCTCGGCCAGGAGATCTCGGTTGGTCGCGGCGACCAATCGGACGTCCACCTTGATGGTCTTGATGCCGCCGACCCGCTCGAACTCGGACTCCTGCAGGACCCGCAGCAGCTTGACCTGCATCTCGACGGGGATCTCGCCGATCTCGTCCAGGAACAGCGTCCCGGAGTGGGCCAGCTCGAAGCGCCCGGGCTTGGCACCGACCGCGCCCGTGAACGCCCCCTTGTCGTATCCGAACAGCTCGGACTCCATCAGGGTCTTGGGGATGGCGGCGCAGTTGATCTTGATGAACGGCCCCGCATGGCGGGCCGAGTTCTCGTGCAGCGCGCGGGCAATCAGCTCCTTGCCCGTGCCCGACTCGCCCGAGATGAGGACCGTCGACGGCGTGCTGGCCACCTTCTCGACGACCGCATAGATCTGCCGGATGGCGGGCGACTGCCCCACCAGCCGGAAACGCCCGCGGCCGGAAGGTTCCTCCGGACGGGCGTCGCGACGGGCCAGCGCGTAGGTGTTGATCGCCTTGGCGACCACCTGCCGGATCTGCTCCTGCTCGAACGGCTTTTCGAGGTAGTCGAACGCCCCCAGCTTCACGGCCTCGACAGCGCTTTCGACGGATCCGTGGGCCGTGATCATGACGACGGGGACGTCCGGGTAGTCGGCGCTCAGCTTCTTCAGCAGCCCCATCCCGTCGAGGCCCGGCATCTTGAGGTCCGTGATGACCGTGTGAACGCCCTTGTTCATGCCGCCCAGGGCTTCTTCGCCGTTGGCCGCGGTGATCACGTCGTACCCCTCTCGGCGGAGGATGGCCTCGAGGACACGGCGCATGTTGGCCTCGTCGTCGGCAACGAGAACCCGTTTCGTTTCGAGCGCGGTTGCGGTCACGGCGCCGGGAGCTTACCCCCATTCGCCGGCCGTGCGGCAGGAGGCCGCGGCTCGGGAGGAGGTGTCTCGGTCATCGCCGCAGCCTTGGCGACCGGCTCGAGAGGCGCGCCCGGCGTGCGCCGCGGGCCGCGTCCCGGGATGGGCGGAGGGCGCATGACGCCCGAAGCATGGGGCTGCGGCGGCGGCGTCTCGGTCGGTGGCAGTGGCAGCGGCGGCGGCACAGGCCCCCGGCGGCCCGCGTCGATGCGCGTCGCCTCGAGGTAGGCCGCGTACGCGTCGGCTTCGATGGGCAGAAGGACGGTGAACGTCGCCCCTTCCCCGGGCTGGGACCGGACCTCGATCGTCCCGCCGTGGTTCTCGATGATGCGCTGGCTGATCGGCAGCCCCAGCCCCGTCCCCTTGTCCTTCGTCGTGAAGAACGGGATGAAGAGGTTCTTGATGTCGTTGGCCGGGATGCCGACCCCGGTGTCGCGGAAGCGCACCTCCAGGAAGGCGGCCGCGGCGCCGCGCCGGGTCGCGCGGCGCAGGCCCGTCGAGATCAGCAGCTTGCCGACCTTCCCGCTGCCCGCCGGCATCGCCTGGACCGCGTTCAGCGACAGGTTCAGGAAGACCTGCAGCAGCTGCTCGGCGTCGGCGCGGACGGGCGGCGAGCGCTCGGCGAAGTTCGTGACGATCTCGACGTTGCTGTGCTCTTGCTGTTCCTTCGACAGCAAGGCCAGCGTCTTGCGCAGGACGTCCGCCAGGTCGAGGGGCCGCTGCTCGCCGCGATACGGGCGCGCGTAGTCCAGGAACTGCGAGACGATCTTGTTCAGCCGGTTGACCTCCTCGACGATGATGTCGAGGAACTCGCGGCTGCCATCGCGGGTGCCGTCCCGCCCGTCGGCGGCGGGCTGCAGAAACTGGGCAGCCCCTTTGATCGACCCCAGCGGGTTCCGGATCTCGTGGGCCAAGCCGGCCGCCATCTGCCCCAGCGCGGCCAGACGGTCGCGCTCTTTCATGCGCTCGTAGACCTGGGAATTTTGCAGGGTGATGCCGATGCTGGTCGCCACGCCGCGAAACAGCTCGATCTCGTCGGTCGAATAGGCCTCCCGGAGGCGGTCGTCGCGGATGACCAGCGCGCCCAGCAGCTGGTCCTCGCTGGAGAACCCCAGCGCCACCGAGCCGTTCATCTGTTCGAGCGTCCGCAGCAACAGCGCCAGGCTCTCCTGCTCTTCGGTCGAGATCGACTTCTGCGCGGCCAGCTCGCGCTCGATCCCCTCCTGCGTGATGACGCCGGCCCGCCGCAGCCGCTCGAAAAAGGCGCGGTGGGTGATGGCGTCGAAGTGCTCCTCCGGCTTCGGACCCACGTGGCCGGCCAGCTCGAACCCGGACCCGTCGGGGTCCGCCAGGTAGATGGACGCGTGGGTGATGCGCCGCGAGTCCTCGAGGGCGCCCAGCACGCGCGGCACCAGGACGCGCATGTCGATCACGTTCGCCATCTCGGCGCGCAGCATCTCGATGCGCCGGGACAGCTCGAACTTCTCCTGGAACATCCAGCGGCTGATGCCCCCCTCGACGCGGGTGCGTAGCGGCTCGATCAGGATGACGATCGTCGCGGAGGCCAGCAGCGTGTTGAAGAAGAACAGCCCCGAGTCCTCCGCGCCGACCCACCGCACGAGCACGCCGTAGATGAACGCCAGGATGAAGACCAGCGTCCCCAGCACGACCATCCGTCCCAGCAGCTCGTTGAGATCCAGCAGCCGGTAGCGGACCAGGTTCTGCGACAGGAAGTAGAGGTAGACGATGATGAAGACGTTGCCGAAGTTGGGGCCATGCGGCAGCGATTCGGCCAGCGTCGCGGTGACCGTCGCGAACCCGCCGACCAGCAGGTAAAGCAGGCGCTTCTTCTCGACGCGGGAGGGCGTCGCCCGATAGCGCTTGTACAGGTAGAAGACCGACAAGTAGAGGCCGGCGAACACGTACGCCATGAAGGCGACGTGGAACGAGACCGCCGTGTGGACCGGCTCGATGAAGCGCGAGAACAGCAGGACGCTGTAGAACACCGCGCCGCCGAAGACGGTCGACCGGCTGAGCGGCGGGGGGCCCGCCTCGTCGCCCAGGAACGCCTGAAAGAAGCGCTGCGCCGTGGCCGGCAGCGACACGGCCGCCAGCAGCGAAAACCAATCCCACAGGGAGGACTGGAAGCGTCGCGCCACGAAGGCCAACGAACAGTAAAGGGCGATGTTGAAGGCGAAGGTCGCGAACAGGACATGCGACCGCCGCCGCGGCTCCCGGAGCAACACGGAGCCGCCGATCGCGAAGCTGACGATCGCCGCGACCAGCGCCGAGACGGGCTGGATGCTCAAAGTGCCTGAATTTTAGCCGAGATGTCACCCGGGCGCGCCCCTGCCCTTTTGCCGGAGCGGGCGCACCCTGCTATCTTGACCAGGTGACCAACGCGGCGGTTCTGGTGCTCAATCGGCACTACCAGCCGATCCACGTCACCAATGTCCGGCGGGCCTTCTCGCTGCTGTACCTGGGTGTGGCCCGGGTCGTCGACCCCGATTTCAAGACCTTCGACTTCGCCAGCTGGGCGCAGCTGACGACGGAAGTGAACGGGGCCGAGGTGATCCGGACCGTCGACCGGGCCATTCTGATCCCGCGCGTCATCGTGCTTCAGCTCTACGACCGCATCCCCAAGACCAAGGTGCGGTTCTCGCGGCACAACATCTACATGCGTGACAGCAACACCTGCCAGTACTGCGGCAGTGAGCTGCCGCGGGTCGATCTGAACCTGGACCATGTGCTGCCGCGCGCCCAGGGGGGCCGCACGACGTGGGAAAACGTCGTCTGCTGCTGCATCGAATGCAACCTGTCGAAGGGCGCCCGGACCCCCGAGCAGGCCGGGATGAAGCTGCTGAAGACCCCGATCCGTCCCCGATGGACGCCGACGTTCCGAACCAACGGCGGACGCGTACGCTACCGCGAGTGGCTCCCCTTCCTGGGACTGGCCGACGCGTCGTACTGGAACGTCGAGCTCGAAGACTAGCCCAATGTCCAAACCTGCCGGCCCGCCCGACGATGGGGACGACATTGTCGTCGAGATCGACGCACCGCCTCCCGGTCCCGTGGAGTTCGAGGACCCCGACGACAGCGAAGCCGCTGTCGCGCCTCCGGAGAGCGGCCAGCTGGATCTGCTCGGCGCAGAACCGAACGGACCGGAGCCGCCCGACGAGCCCGGCGACGAACCGGCTAGCCAGCCGACCGCGATCGCGTCGGTCGCGGAAGCCCCGCCCCGCTCCCGCGTCCGGCTGGTCGCCTTCGCCTCGGGCCGTGGCGGAACCGGGCGATCCCTGCTGGCAGCGAACGTGGCGGTCTATCTCGCGCAGGCCGCGAAGAAGGTGGTCGCCATCGACGCGGACCCGGCCGGCGGGCCGCTGCACCAGCTTTTGGGAGCGCCCCGTCCGCCGCGCGGGTTCGGTGAGTTCCTGCGTGGCAAGACCAGCACGCTCAACGAGCTGATCGTCGACACGCCCATCGCGGGCGTCGGGCTGGTCGGCGGCGAGGGCAGCGCTTTCGGGACGACGCGGCCCAAACAGACCGCGAAGGCGACTCTGGCCGCAATCGCCGCGCTGGATGTCGACTACGTGATCGTCGACCTGGGTCCGGCCGATTCGACCCTGACGCTGGACCTGTGGTTGGGCGCGGATGTCCCGGTTCTGGTGACCTTGCCCGAGCCGGCCTCTGTCGAGTCCACCTACCGGTTCGCGAAAAGCGCCTTTCTGCGGCGGCTGCGGGCCATTCGGGGTCTCGATCGGCTGGTTGCCAGCTCGAACGGGCCGCCGGTCGCGGCGCTGGATATCTACCGCTCGGTGCGGACGGCTGGCAGCCCCACCGAGAAGCTGGAGCAAGAGATCCGGGCGTTCCGTCCCACGTTCGTCGTCAATCAGACGCGCACCGTGCAGGACCTGAAGCTCGGGACCTGGATGGCGTCCGCCGCGCGCCGGCGGCTGGGCCACGGTCTCGAATACCTCGGCCACGTCGAAGCCGACGAGACCGTCTGGCTGGCCGCGCGCCGCCACCGGTCGCTCGTCGCCGAGTACCCGGAAGGGAAAGCCTCCAAAAACATCGAACGCCTCGGGCGCAAGCTGCTGTCCCTCGAGAACGAGCGAGAGCGCACCAGCACGACGGTCCAGCCCCTCCGCCTCGAAGAGGAGCAAACGTATTACGAGATCCTCGAGACGGAGCCCGGCGTCAGCGACGAAGAGGTGCGCCGCGCCTACCGCTCCATCAAGGACATCTACGCCAGCGGCTCCCTGGTGATCGCCGGGCTCTACGAAGATCACGAGCTCGCCGAGCTGCACGCGCGGGTGAACGCCGCCCACGACACGTTGTTCGCGCCTGACCGCCGCCGCCTCTACGACCTGGCCCTGCCAGAGGCGGACCTGGCGCGGGCCGTGCGCGCAGCGGCAAACGCCGGCCGCCGGCCTTCGGCGCCCATGAGCCCGACCGAAGAGCGCGCCGAGACGTCCGAGATGGCCGTCGATGCGGACGCCGAGATCACCGGTGAGTTCCTGCGCAAGATTCGCCAGTCGCGCGGAATCGAGCTGGGCGACATCTCCCAACGATCGAAAATCAGTGAGCGGTATCTGCGGGCGCTCGAAGAAGAGCGCTTTGCCGAGATGCCGGCCGTCGTCTACGTGCGCGGCTACGTGATGGAGTACGCGCGCGCGCTCCGTCTGGATCCGGTCCGCGTGACGGAGGGCTACCTCGCCCGCTTCCGGAAGAACGCAGCCGCCGCGGCCGCCGCACGCGCCGAATCCGCGCCCTGAGTCGCGTCGCTCAACGTTGCGACCGCGCGCAACGTTGAGACGGCGCTGCGGACAACGACGCCGCAAATAGAAAAAGCCCGGGTCACGTTTTCACGTGACCCGGGCTTTAAGAATAATTCCCGGCGGCGACCTACTCTCCCACAGAGTCCCCCCTGCAGTACCATCGGCCCTGGAGGTCTTAACTTCCGAGTTCGAGATGGGATCGGGTGTGGCCCCTCCGGTAAGACCGCCGGAAAACTGTCGCAGTCAGTCAGCGAACCGACTGCAAATCATTCGAGGTGTCTTGAGCTTCGCAATCAAGCGACTCGACCTCATAAACGGTGTGTCGCAACAAAAGAAATAATGGTGACCAAGCCGCACGACCGATTAGTACTGGTTAGCTCCGCGCCTTGCAGCGCTTCCACACCCAGCCTATCAACCTCGTCGTCTCCGAGGGGTCTTTAGGAGCCTTACGGCTCGGGATTCATGATCTAGAGGTCAGCTTCCCGCTTAGATGCTTTCAGCGGTTATCTGTTCCGGACATAGCTACCCGGCGATGCCATTGGCATGACAACCGGAACACCAGCGGTCCGTCCACCCGGGTCCTCTCGTACTACGGGCAGGTCCTCGCAAGAATCCTGCGCGCACGGCAGATAGGGACCGAACTGTCTCACGACGTTCTGAACCCAGCTCGCGTACCGCTTTAATTGGCGAACAGCCAAACCCTTGGGACCTACTTCAGCCCCAGGATGCGATGAGCCGACATCGAGGTGCCAAACAACGCCGTCGATG
>JBJMQQ010000263.1:0-29423 GCA_045802645.1 Polyangia bacterium | reverse complement strand
GTGCAGGCCGTCCTCAACCAGCTCGACGGCAAGACCGCCGACGGCTGCCGCCGGGCGCCTGTCCCGACAATCCTGGGAATGAACTTTCAGGAGGTCAGCGTCGGACAGAAGCTGCCGGTCGGCGGGTACGTCGACGCGGCTGGCACGCCCAGCCCCCTTCTGGCGGGCGCGCTGGAGCACGTCGATGCTTCGCTGGGCCGGATGGTCGCCGCGCTCAAAGCGCGGGGCCTCTACGACTCAACGCTGATCATCGTGACCGCCAAGCATGGCCAGTCGCCCGTCGACCGCGCGAAGCTGGCGATGGAGGCGGGAGGCCGCGGCAACGCGACCGTCACCGACCCACTGACGTTCGTCAACGCGGCCGACCCGACGGTCAACAACGTGCTGGCGTCATACGTGAATCCGAACGACGGCAGCTCGCCGGTCGTCTCCGGGTGGCTGATGGCCGACGATGCCGGGTTGCTGTGGCTGCAGAATCAATCGGCCAGCAACCTCTCCAACGTCGTCGCGCAGCTGACGAATCCGGCCAATGCGGCTGCCATGTTCGCCAACGTGCTGCCACCGGGCACCATTCTCGACGCGAACATCAACCACGGTGCCCAGCTTTCGGCCATCTTTGGTGACCCGACGTCAGGGGATCCGGTCGCCGCCGCACGGGCGCCCAACGTGTTCATTCAGCCGAACTGGGGCGTCATCTACTCGGGCAGCAGCAAGAAGATCTCCGAGCACGGCGGCGGCACCCTGGACGACACGGGTGTGGCCCTCCTGATATCCCACCCCGGCCTGCATGCGCATACCGTCGCCGGGCACGTCTGGACCAAGCAGGTCGCGCCGACCATCCTGCGCGCGCTGGACCTGGATCCCGAGGCGCTCGAGGCCGTGCGCAAGGAGCACACGCAGGTTCTCCCAGGCCTTCCGCTGTAGCTGACGCGGACCGGCCCGCGAGCCGGACGCCGTTCGCCCCGCCACACCTCCCCGTCTGTTCGTGTTATTTTGTTACCGCGCACCGAGTGCCGGTGGCTTCACGAAGGAGGGGGAGAATGGGCACGCGATTGGGTCGAAACCACGTCTGGTTGATCCTCGCCGTCTTGGCCGTGGCGGCGCTGCCCCTGCTGGGGGCCATCCCGCGCTGGGGCGGACTGCCGCCGCAGTTTGGCGAGTTTCCCGTCAGCCACGACGGCGCGGTCAAGCCGGGATTCAGCTGGCCGTACTTCCTGGCGGGCGCGGCTGTGGCCGGCGTGCTGGTGCTGTTCCTGTTGGCGCCCGCGCTCTTCGGATTCCATCGACCCGGAACGCGCCAGCGCCGGCCGCGCCGCGCCCTGCCCTGGTGGTTCTGGATCGGGCTGGCGGTGAACCTGACCAGCTGGGGGTTGCACTGGTGGGGACCGCTCGCGCTGGCGAAATACACCTTCATCCCGCTGTGGTGGGGATTCATCTTCACCGCGGACGGGATCGTCTACGCGCGAACCAACGGCCGCTCGATGTTCAGCACCGAGACCCGCCGCGCGATCACCATCGCCCTGGTCTCGATCCCGGGCTGGGGCCTGTTCGAGTTCTTCAACTTCTACGCCGTCGAGTTCTGGGTCTACCCGGTGAGCTCGATCTTCTCTCCGGCGATGCAGGCGATCTGGTTCCTTCTCAGCTTCTCGGTCGTGCTTCCCGCCGTTTTCGAGTGGTACACGCTGCTGCACACGTTCGACGGCTTGTGGAACCGCTGGCACGAAGGTCCCGTGATGACGATCCCCCGCTGGGCGCTCGCGGCCTTGCTGGTGGGTGGCATGCTCTCCCTCGTGCTCTTCGGGGCGTTCCCGTTTCTGCTATTTCCTCTGTTCTGGGTGGGCCCGCCGCTGGTGCTCACGACGGCGCTCGCGCTGCTGGGGTTCTGGACGCCGTTCCGGCCCATCACCCACGGCAACTGGTCGCCCGTCGTCCTCGCCGGATTGGGCGCGCTGGTCAACGGCGTCTTCTGGGAGCTGTGGAACTACGGCAGCGCCTACTTCCACGGCACGACCGTGACGAACCCGAACTACTGGTATTACGACATCCCCTACGTCAACCGCTTCCACCCGTTCTCGGAGATGCCGCTCCTCGGCTATGCGGGCTACCTGCCCTACGGGTTCCTGGCCTGGGTGTGCTGGCTGGTGGCGGCGCACATTTTGGACCTGCGCCCCAACTTCGACCTCACGATGGAGCCGGACCAGGAGCCCGAAATAGCCGGGCCAATCTAGGTTTGACTTCGGCCGCTACTTCTCGCTGAAAACTTCGACGCCGGTCCATTCCGGGCCGGGGAGCTCGTCGGCGTAGCGGCGGGCGCGGGCTTCGAATACCGCCGTGGGGCCGTCGTGCTGTAGCGCGGGCGTCGCACGCAACTCCGCGAAGGCGAGCGAAGCGTCCGCAAAGCGCCGGTCGTAGTACAGGGCCAGGGCCTCGTCCCAGCGGGCGGCGCTCGCGCTTTTGCCGTCGCGCGCCCAGGGTGGGTCGGCGTCGAAGACCTCGTACAGATCGATCCGCTCGCTGTGACCGGCCACGCGCACCCGATCGACGAGCCGCGTGGCGGCCAGCAGCTCCGGCGGCAGGCTCTGGCGGGTCCGTCCCGAGATGAGCAGCGGGACGCGGTACCGCTTGGTCAGCCCTTCGAGGCGCGCGGCCAGGTTCACGGCGTCGCCGATGACGCCGCACTTGAGGCGCTCGGCCCCGCCGATGGTCCCCAGCGTGAGAAGGCCCGTGTTGATTCCGACGCCGATCTCGATTCGTCGCTCGCCCATGGCGGCGCGCTGGTGATTGAGCTGCTCCAGCGCGCGGAACATCGCCACGCCGGCGCGAACAGCCCCGGCGGGCGGCACGTCGAAGAGCGCCATGATCGCGTCGCCGATGTAGCTGTCGATGAAGCCGCCCTCGGTCCGGATCGCCGGCTCCATGCGCGCGATGTAGTCGTTCACGAAACCGATGTTCTCGGTCGGCGACATCCGTTCGACCAGCGTGGTGAACCCACGCATGTCCGAGAACAGCACCGTCATCACCTTCTGCACGCTCTCGCCAAGCTCGATGTCGACCAGCTGGCTGCGCCCGAGGCTGCGCAGGAACTCGCGCGGCACGAACCGCGAGAACGAGTCGGCCATGCGCTGGATGTGCTCATACAGGCGGGCGTTCTGCAGGGAGATGGCGGCCTGCGACGCCAGGATGCGCAGCGTTGCCACCCGCTGCGGATCGAAGGCGTGCGTCGTGACGTCGTTCTCCAGATACAGAACGCCCAGAGGCTCGCCGCGATGAACGACGGGCATGGCCAGCATCGAGCGGGTGCCGTGCGCCCGCGTGTACGGATCGTTGACCAGCTCGCGGTGGCGCAGGGCGTCCGCCGTCACGAACGACTCGCCCGTGCGGACCACGTAGCGGATCATGCCGACGGGCAGGTCCGCGCTGGAGGCGGGCGTCCGTTGCATCACCTCGGCTGGGCGCCCGCTGCGGATATCGGCCTGAACCAGCAGCTCTTGCCCGGCGTGCTCGCGGAGCAGCAGGCACACCCGCGTGGCGCCGGCGCTCTCACGGACGCTGGTGACCAGGCGGCCCATGAGCTTTTCGAGGATCACCTCCTCGGACAGCGCCTGGGATGCCCGCCACATCGTCTCGACGTCCAGCGACCCCGATTCGCCGGCCCCCGCCGGGGCCGCCGCGGCGCCGTCGCTGCTCGAGTCGTCAGGCCGCGCCAGCGAGACACCGCTGTTCGAATCGGGGGCCAGTCCCCGCACCACGCGCTCGAGGAGGTGCACCTTCCGGACGGCGCCCCACCGTGCGTAGTGATACCGCGCCTCGTTCGCGTACACGGCGGCCACGCGGCCCAGCCCGCGCGCCGCGAAGAACAGCGACGCTCGCTCGTTGGCCAGCGCCTCGAAGCGGGGGAACTGTCCCTCGCGCGCGGCGGCGATGGCGCGCTCGAACAGCGCCGTCGCCTGGGCCACGTCGCCGGCAAGCGCCGCGCACTCCGCGTCCATGAGCAGCAGGTGCTGCCCGAAGTTCGCCGGCGCGTGTGCCGCCCAGCGCCGCATCCGCGCATGCTGGCGCCGCATCTCGCGGCCTGCGGCGCGCCGCGGCCGAGGCCCACCCGCGACCGACGCCGAAATCAGGAACGCCGTCAGGCAGTATTCGACCAGGTACGGCGACCCGGCCAGCGCCCGGATGAACGGCCGCGAGCTTTGAATGATCGCGAACCCTTGCTCTTCCTCACCATAGAGCAGGCAGAGCTTCAAGCGGCAGAGCGCGTGGATGCCCAGCCCCGAGACGTTGCGCACGCGCTGCATGCGCTCCCGGCAGGCGTCCTCGTTGAAGTTGGCGTCCGAGAGCGACAGCAGATCCCGGGTCTCGCCCAGCAAGTTCGCCCACGTCTGCTGCGCCAGCTGCGCGGCGTCGCGGGCGTTCTGGTATTCGGTCTTCTCGATGATGTCGAGGTACTTGCGCCCCTCTTCGGCTGCCGTCTTGACGTCGACGTCGGGGTCCCACAGGTGCACCCACCCGCACGTGTAGGCCATGAACAGCAGGTCGCCGCTGACGACACCCGCCCGCACCGCGTCCTGAAAGTTCGGCACCATCTCACGCCAGGGGCGCGCCCAGCTCTGACCGAACAGCGTGTAGAGGACCAGGTTACGGCAGCGCCACTCGACCGCGTTGAACCGCTCCGTCAGGCGCAGTGCGAGCTTTCCGAATTCATCCGCGCTGGTGAGATCGCCCAGCCCCGCCAGCAGGACCACGTAGCTGGCGTACGCCGCCGCCGACTCGACGCACACGCCGTGCTTCAGCGTCAGCCGCACCTGGCGAAGCACGGCCGCCGCGAACAGCTTGTCGTTCCCCGTCAGGTAGGCCGGCGGGATGAAGTCGACCAGGATGCGCATGCACAGGCGCACCTCCGGGTCGTCGATCACCGGGCCGTTCTCCAGGTCGGCGATCCGCCGGCGGCCCAGCGCCAGCTTCGCCAGCACCAGCTCCCGCACGATGTGCGCCGTCGACGGACGCGCGGACAGACGCACGCCCAAAAGCCGCAGCCCGCGCAGCCCCGCCGCCACCGCGTCCTCCATCCGGTCGCAGAACGTCAGGTGCGTGAGCTGCATCCCGTACACCCGCGCCTTTTCGATCGGCGTGCGCGCGCGCTGCAGAAGCTGGCTGGTCCAGCACTCGGCGACCTCGAACTTCCCCAGCATGTACGCGCACGCGGAGCCCAGGTAGTAGATCTCGTACGCGACGTCGAACGCGCTTTGCCAGGCGTCGGCCGGCAGCAGCTCCCGCGCCGCCTCCAGAAGCTCCAGAGCGGCGGCGTGCGCGGCGGTGGCGCGGGCCTTCCGCGCGGCCATCAAATTGACCTCCACCGCCGTTCGCCGCTCGGCGTCCCCCTGCAACAGAGCCGCGCCGACGTTCAGATGTCGCGCCAGCTCGACAATTCGTTCCTCGCGTTCGAGGGGTGGGAGACCGTCGAGCAGGCGGCGCGCGATTTCCAGGTGAAGCGCCCGCCGTTCGGTTTCCGGGATCAGCGCGTATGCCGCTTGTTGAACCCGATCGTGCTGAAACCGGTAGTACGTCTCCACCGCCCCCCCGTCGACGGCCGGTCCGACGCCTTCGATCGAGCGGCCCGAGGGCTGGTATTCGTCGGGGCTGAGCGGCCGTAACAGCCGCTCGCGCACGGCATCCGCCAGCGCCGCGGCCACGACCGACATCGCGCCGTCGCCCGCCACCGCCAGACCGCGCAGGTCGAACACGGCCCCGAGGCAGGCGCCGATGCCCAGCCACCGCTGCGTCTCCGGCGGCAGCCCGCGCAACCGCTCGAGCAGCAGCTCGATGACGTCCTCCCCGGTTCTGGCGGGCTGCAGCCGATCGATCGCCCATTCCCACCGACGCGCGGCCGGGTCGAACCAGATGGTGCCGTCGCGGTTGGCGACCCCGATGAGCTCGCGCACGCCCAGCGGATTGCCGCCCGTGCTCTCGTGCAGCAGCGCCGCCAGCGCCGCCGTTCGCTCCGGGGGCGCCGCCAGCGCGTCCCCGACCAGCTCGCTGATCGCCCGCACGTCCAGCGGCGGCAGGTCCACGACCGTCAGGCGGCGCACGCCGGTCAGCGACGCCAGCAATCGCGGCAGCGGATGGTCCGGGCCGACCTCCGTTTTGCGATAGGTACCGACGATGAGTAGCCAGCCCGCGGCGCGATCCGCCAACAGGGCTTCGACCAGCGCGAGCGTCGGCGCGTCCGACCAGTGCAGGTCGTCCAGGAACAGCACCAGTGGCCGTTCCAGCCGGGCCACGGTGCGCAGAAGGGTCCCCAGCGTCGCGTGAAAGCGATTCTGCTCCTCGACGGGGTTGCCGGCGGCGACCGGCGGCTGCGGCCCGATGACCCTCTCGAGCTCGGGCACGAGGTCGGTCATCAGGCGGCCGTTTGGCGCCAGTGCGTCGCGCAGCTCGGCGCGGCGCGCGGTGAGGGTCTCCTCGGGTTGCGACAGCATGTGCACCACCAGCTGGCGCAGCGCCTGCGCGACGGCCGCGTAGGGCGAGTCCCGCCGGAACTGGTCGAACTTCCCCTCGATGAACGTCCCGCCCAGACCCGGCAAACGGCGCCTGAGCTCGTCCACCAGCGCCGTCTTGCCGACCCCGGGCTCGCCGGCCACGATGGCCAGGTGCGCGGCGCCGGTCCGGGCGTCGTCCAGCGCCGCCAGCAGCTTGTCGACTTCGGCGTCGCGTCCCCGCAGGCGGCTGGGGATCTGCAGCCGCGCGCCGACGTCGCCGGCGCCCAGCGCGAACGGGGCAATCGTTCCCGACGTTTCGTAACGGCGGCGGCACTCTTCCAGGTCCCGCAGCAGGCCGCGAGCCGTCTGATACCGGTCCTCGGGGTTCTTCGCCAGCAGGCGAACGACGATGTCCGAGACGACCGGCGGCACCGCCGGCGCGAGCTCGCGCGGCGGGATCGGCTCGCGCGTGAGGTGCAGGTCGATCCACTCGCCGCGATCGCGACCCTCGAACGGGGGCGCCCCGGTGAGCAGGTGGTAAAAGGTTGCGCCCAGCGAGTAGAGGTCCGTCCGGTGATCGACCTCGCGCTGCGTGCGCCCGGTGCGCTCGGGCGACATGTACGGGAACGAGCTCTCGGACAGTTCGTCCGACACCGGGCGCCGAACGTCCGAGTCGAGCGCGATCGCGGCCGCGAAATCAATCAAACGGACCTGGCGTCCGTTCGGCGACCAGACGATGTTCGACGGGCTCACGTCCCCGTGGATGATCTGCTCGTGCACGCGGACCAGCGCGCGCGTCGAGGCGAGCGCGACGGCCAGGAACTCACCCAGCTCGGCGCGCGCGCCCAGCACCAGCGGCGCGCCCCCGAAGTCCTCCTCGATGAGGGCGAGATTGTTCTCCCAGGGCGCGAGCCCCAGCACGTCGATGATGCCAGGCCCGCGCAGCTGGCGCGCCACACGGAATTCCCGCCTCAAGACCGCCAGGTCGCGCGGACGAGGATAACGATCCGTCAGCGTCTTGATCGCGACGGGGCGGAGATCTTCGCGGCGGACACCCCGATACACGGTCGTTCGCGGCGACCGGTAGACAATGTCGATGATGTCGCAGCCGCCAATTGCGCTCTCCATCCGCCGCCCGGCCCGTGCTCAGGACGCATTGTGGCGTCGCCACGGTCGGCGGTCAACCAAAAGTCCGCAACAGCACCAAACGTCAATTCGTTGCGGCGCCTGCCAGAAGCCGCAGTTGCGCGCGCGCGTTCAGCAAGTCGGCGTCGGCCTGGATGCGCCCGGCCTGCGCGGCGAAGGCGTCTCGATCGGCCTGAATGAGCTCGAGCTGCGTCCCCACGCCCGAGCGATAGCGCGTCCGCGCCACCTCGGCCGCGCGGGCACTTACCGCGGCCTGGTTTCGGGCTGAGCGGCTGCGCGAAATCCCGGCGTCGATCCCGTTCCAGGTGCGGAAGATCGCGTCACCGACGACGAGGCGGGTTTGCTCTTCGCGAGCACGCGCGGCAGCGGCCTCGGCGTTCCGCGCGCGAATGCTCGGCGCCGTGCTGAAGTCGAGGGCCCACACCAGCGACAAGCTGCCCGCGTACGCCGTGTGGTGACCGCCCAGAAACCCGACCGCGTTCGTGTAACGCTCGCTGGCGGCGCCGCTGAGCGCGGGCAGCAGTGAGAGGCGCTGCCCGGTCGCCGCGCGCTCGGCCGCCGCCCGGTCCAGCGCGGCCGCCCGCACCGCGGGGGTGGCAGGCGCCGTGGCTTGAAACTCGTCAACGCTCGGCTCGGCGTGAAGATCGTCGTTGAGCGGCGCCCCGCCCGCCGTGTCGGCGACGACGCCGGTCTGCGACGCGAGCGATCGTGCGACCACCTTCACCTCCAGCTCGGCATTCGTCAGTTGCTGGCTCTGGCGCTCGACCTCGACGGTGGCGCGCTGCACGTCCAGCGAGGTCACGGTCCCCGCGCGCGCGGCCTCCTCCGTCACCTTCAGATTGGCGCGCACCGCGTCCAGCGCGTTGCGTGCGACCTGAACCAACGCCACGTCCGCGGCCAGCTGATAGTACTGCTGCACGACCTGGGCTTCGATCTCGCGCTGGGTGGCCTCCTGCCGCTGGACCGCCGCGTCCGCGCTCCGCTCGGCAGCCGAGATACGCGCGAACTTCGACAGATCCACCAGCGGCACCGCGACAGCCACGGCGGCGTCCAGCTCGTTGCGCGGCAGCACCGCCAGGCCGCCGAACTCCACATTCCACTGGTTGCGCGTGTAGGTCGCGCCGGCCGACAGTCCGGGCAGCGCGCGACCGAACGCCTCGCTGGCGCGCGCGTCCGCGGCCGCGCGATTCGCCGCCGCCTCGCGGTTGACCGGACTCTGTGCGCGTGCGCCACGCACGAACACATCGAGCGGCTGCAACGCGCGCGCTGGTGGCGACCAGGCCAGCAGACCGACGAACGGAAGCAACATCAGCGCGCGGCGCGCGTGAACGAAATGGAGAGGGATCAGGTGAGCCTGTGTCATCGCTCGCCGTACCTCTGCAACCGTCGCGCCGAACGCGCATGCGCCGTCAGCGGCCTCAATCGCGGCGCGACAGTTCGCGCCCCTGTCGCGCTTCCGTCGGCTGTCGTCGGACTTTACAGCTGCGGCGCGAACGCGACGATCAGATCAGATCAGATCAGCTCGTACTTGTGCAGCTTCTCGACCAGCGCGGGCCGCGACACACCCAGACGGCGCGCGGTCTCGCTCTGGTTGTTCTTGGCGGCGCTGAACTGCTCGGCGATGATCGCGCGCTCGAACGTTTCGACGCGCGTGCGCAGCGGAAAGTTGGGACCCGGATCGCCCTTCGAGAGACCGCCGCCGGCCCCTTCGCCGGACGAACGCGGCTCGGCCAGCGAGCGCCACAGCGCCAGCGACAGGCGTTCGTCTGGCGCCAGCGCCAGCAGCCGCGCGACGGTGTTTTCCAGCTCCCGCACGTTTCCCGGCCACGGGTGCGCCTTCATCGCGTCGATCAGGTCCGGCTCCAGCTGCACCTGCGTCATGCCGTATCGCTCGACGTACTGGCGAACGAACGCGTGCAGCAGCGGTTCGATGTCCTCTGGTCGATCGCGCAGCGGCGGCACGCGGATCGGCACGACGTTGAGGCGGTAGAAGAGGTCCTCCCGAAATCGCCCCGCCTTGGCCTCGGCGGCCAGATCGCGGTTCGTCGCCGCGACCACGCGCGCGTCGACCTTCTCGGGCCGGCCGCCGACGGGCTGCACCTCGCCGGACTGCAGCGCGCGCAGCAGCTTGGCCTGAATGGCCAGCGGCAACTCGCCGACCTCGTCGATGAACAGCGTTCCGCCGGCCGCCTGCTGAAAGTAGCCGAGCTTGGCGCCCTGCGCGCCGGTGAACGCCCCCTTCGTGTGCCCGAACAGCTCCGCCTCGGCGAGCTCGATCGGGATCGCGGCGGCGTTGAACCGGATGAACGGCTTGTCCGCCCGTGTCGAGTGCGCGTGAAGCGCGGTGGCGACGACGTCCTTGCCGGCGCCGCTGGGACCGGTGAACAGCACGGTCACGTCCTTGGGCGCCACCCGCGCGACCGTCTCCAGCACGCGCCGCATGGCGGGGCTGGACGCCACGATGGCCCGGCCCAGCGCGCTCTCCGTCCGCAGCAGCGCGTTCTGCAGCCGCAACGACCGCGTCTCGATGGCACGGCGCACCGCGAGCACGATCTCGTCGGGGTCGAAGGGCTTCGGCAGGTAGTCGTACGCGCCCCCCTTCATCGCCGCGACCGCGACGCGCTCCGACCCGTGTGCCGTCAGCATGATGACCGGAACGCCCGGATCCATCCCGCGCAGGCGGTTCAGCACCTCGAGCCCGTCCATCTCGGGCATTGCCAGATCCGTCAGCACCGCGTCGGCGCCGTTGGCCTCGAAGGTTTGCAGCCCTCCCGCTCCGCTGGCGCTGCTCACGACCGTCAGGCCGGCATCGCCCAGCACCGCCTCCAGAGCAAACCGCAACGAGGCGTCGTCGTCGATGACCAGAACGCGGCCGCCGTGGCCACCGATGCGCGGTTCCATCGCCACTAGCTGACCTCGCGCCGATCGCGAAGCGATTCGGGGAACAGCTTGGGCGCAGCTGCCCAGTTGGGCGGCTGGCGCGGCAGCTCGACCGTCGCCGTGGTCCCGTGCCCGGCAATGCTCTGGTAGTTCAAACGTCCGCCGTGCTGTTCGATCAGGGTGCGCGCCACGGCCACGCCCAGTCCGGCCCCTTGCTTGCGCGTGCTGAACGGCGGCCGCTTGAGGCGCTCCAGGATCTCCGGGCTCATGCCCTCCCCGCTGTCGACGATCCGGATGCGAACCGCCGCTTGCGCCGTGCTCGCTGGCGTGACGTCGATGGTCACGACTTGACCCGCCCGCGAGGCCTGTACGGCGTTCATCACCAGGCAGAACAGCGCGCGGTGGATCTTTCGCGCGTCGCCGTCCACTTTCACGTCCGGGGTCCCCGAGATCTCCAGCGCGACCCCGGCGTCGCTGGCGCGCGCGTCGAGCAGGAGCTTGAGCTCACGGGCCACCTCGAACGGGTGCATGGGACGGACGTCCAGATCGCCGAGCCCGCGCGACAAAGAAACGAACCCGTCGACAATCGACTCGAGGCGGTCGGCGGCGGCCGAGACGACCTCGAGCCGCTCGACCGTCCGGGCGTCCAGCGAGCAGCCGCGCGCCAGGTGGGTCGACAGACACTTGATCGACGCGAGCGGGTTCTTCATTTCATGCGCCAGGTGCGCGGCGGCGCCTTCCAGCTCGCGCGTGCGGTCCTCGCCGACCGAGCACAGCTCTTCGCGGCGCGCGCCCAGCTCGATCGCCACCTGATCGTAGGCGGCTGCGACGTGCCCCCAGAACGCGGACACCTGGCTCGCGGTGACCAGGATAGACCCGGCGACCAGCACGACGAACTCGGGCGAGGGGTGCCCGTTCCGTGGCGCGAGCGGCGCGACGAGCGCCCCGACCGGCCACAGCGACACCAGCGCGACGGCGCTGAGCACCGCCAGCGCCCCGCCGCTGAACAGCCATATTTGCTTCCGCGTATCGAAGACCAGCAGCGCGGGCAGCAGCATCCCCAGGCCGATCGGGATCAGCGGACTCGACAACCCGCCGGTGTTGACCAGCCAGGCGCCGAACGATAGCAAACCGCCGATGAGCATGCGCATCTTGCGCCGTTCCGTCGGTGGTGACGGATACCGGCAGACCGAGAGGTAAAGAAGACAGATGAGGGCGTGAACCAGCAACCGCGGCCAGGGAAACCCGCGCGCCGCCAGGAGGGCGAAGGCACCCACCTGAAAGATCAGCACGAGAAAACGACGCGTCCGCGTAACCCCCTGCGTCACGTGCGCAGCCGGTCCGCCACGTAGCGCGTGGTACCGAGCGCGCCGACGAACCTCCGATACGGGGGCCTGCATCCATCACAGTGAAGCAAACTTCATGCTCAATCGCCACACGTCGATCGCTCGCGGTGGCTCCGCCGGGCAAAGCCCAGCTCCGTCAACGCGAAATAATGCATTTGGTTGTCGTGTTCGGGCTTCTTCATTCGTCTTAGTACTGCGGTGCCGCTCTCGCGGCCGCTGCCAGCCTGTCGGAAAAACGACAGGCGTCGTGAAACCTTCACTTGCGGTTGACCCATCCACACTCCATGACATCCTCTCGCGTGACTTCCGATCAGGCGCTACGAATGCAACATCTGCCGCGGGGAATGGCGGGCATCGCCGGGATTCTGGGACACGAACTGCGCAATCCGCTGACGGCGATTGCCGCGCTGGCCCGCGTGACCATGTCGCGCGACGATCTGCCCGCCGACGTGCGCGAGCGCCTGGCCCAGATGGACCACGCGGCGCAACGGTCGCTGGCCATGGTCCAGTCGCTGCTGGATTTCAGCGAGAGCGACTGGCGCGGCACGCTGCCGACGCGTCCCGTGCTCGCCGAGCCCGCCGAGATCGCGGGGCGCATCGTCGACGAGCTTCGTGTCACACATCCAGACCGGGTCATCGTGCTCGACGTGCGCGCCCAGCAGCCGTTCGAGCTGGACCCGACCCGCGTCGAGCAGGTGCTGTCGAACTTGATCGGCAACGCGCTGGTCCACGGGTCGTCGGAAACACCGATCGAGGTGTGCATCGACGTGCGTGAAGACGAGGCGCTGCTGGCGGTCAAGAACCGCGGCCCCGTGATTCCGCCCGAGCAGATCACGTCGCTGTTTCAGCCGTTCACCCAGGGGACGGTCAGCGATCCCGACCAGCCGCGCCCGCGCGGACTAGGCCTTGGACTCTTCATCGTGCAGCAGATCGTCAGCGCGCACGGCGGCACCATCTCGGTGGAATCGACCCCGGATCACGGCACCACGTTTTCGATCCGCCTACCCGGCCGGCGCTACTGACCACCAACCAACCAAGAAAAGGCCCCCCCGGCATGTGTCGAGGGGGCTTGGTCCGTCACAGCTCGTAACCGAGGGTCAGTCCTGCCGACCAGTTCTGCAGGTCGAGGCTGTCGTTTCCGCCCGTCGCGACCAGCTTGTCGTCGAAGACCGCCCGGTACGTGAACCGCGCGTCGACGACGAAGTGGGCGTACTGCAGGCCCACGCCGGCGCCGAAGGGGATCGTGAGCGCGTTCGCGTGATCCTTGATGCCGGAGGTGTTCGCGTCGCTGTTGGCGATGTCGTAGTAAGTCCACCCCACCCCGCCGAACACGAACGGCTCGACCCGCAGCGCGCCCACTGACAGCGGCAAGTTCCCGCGAACCGCAGCTTCGGCGCCGTTCCCCACCAGCGCCGCGTTGCCGCTCACGCCGGCGGCGTTGATTTCTCGCGCGCTGCCCACGTACGCCAGCTCGGCCCCGATGAAGCTGTCCGCGCCCAGCACGGCGCGCACGTCCCAGTACCCGCCCGTGCCGAACTGGTCACGCGCGCCCTGGCGCGTGAACCCGGTGACACCGCCGCCCAGCTGCAGCTCGAACCCGCGCGGCGCGACGGGCACCGTCGACAGTGAGCGGGAGACGACCTGCTCGCTGCTGCCGTCGCCCGACGGACTGTTCTGGGCCAGCGCCGGGACCGCCACGCCCGCCGCCAAGATGAAAGCTCCGACCATCGTTCTCGTTTTCATGACCATTCTTCCTTTCGCGTCGTTTCGACGTCGATCGCCTCCAATGCGAGCGACGTGCCGGCGCGCGAGGGCACCGTTGAACCTTCTATGGCGGCGGCGAACGCTTGCCCCGTTTCCGACAGCTGTTGTCCGACTTCCGACGACACGCAGCTGGGCGGCGCCGCGCCACCTGACTGGTTCCGCCGGCCGACCGCGTGATCGCGCGAGCTTGCGGATGGCGACGGTCGTCGCGCGCGTCCTGGCCGGCGGCCCGGTCGTTGCAGTACGCAGGCGGCGGAGAGCGACATTGATTCAGCACAACGACGAAATGGAGCGCGACATGACACGCATCGGAGACCTTTCGCGGGCCGCCCTGATCCTGGGCGCAGCGATTTCGCTGGCCGGTTGCCGCGGGGCTGCCCAGGCCTCCCCCGCCGGCATGCCACCGGCGCCAGCGGTCACGGTGGCCGCGGCCCAGCAACGCACGATCACGGACTGGGACGAGTTCATCGGCCGCCTGGAGGCGGTCGAGTCGGTCGAGATCCGCCCGCGCGTCTCGGGCTACATCGAGCGCGTGGTGTTCAACGCCGGCGAAGAGGTCCGCAAAGGCGACATCCTCTTCGAGATCGATCGCCGCCCCTACCAGGCGGAGGTGGCGCGCGCCGAGGCCGAGCTGGCGCAGGCACGCAGCGCCGCGGCGCTGGCCGGCCGCGCGCTGCAGCGCTCGAAGCAACTGGCGGCTGGTGAGGCCATCTCTCGCGAGGATCTCGACAACCGCACCGCCGGTTCGGAGCGCGCCACCGCCGCCGTGCGTGCCGCCGAGGCAGCCCTCACGATGGCGCGACTGAACCTGGAGTGGACCCGGGTGCGCTCGCCGATCAACGGACGCGTCGGTCGCGCCGAGGTCACCGTCGGAAACCTGGTCCAGGCGGGCAGCGCCACGCGCCTGACGACCGTGGTTTCGCAGGATCCCATCTACGCGTCCTTCGACGCCGACGAGCGGAGCTTCCTTCGATACGCCGGCAAGACGCACGGCGGGCCACGCGACCGCCGCGCGCGCGTCCTGCTGGGTACCGCCAACGAAGGCGACGCCTTCCCGCACGAGGGCTCCATCGACTTCTTCGACAATCAGCTCGATCCGCGCAGCGGCACGGTCCGTGCGCGCGCCGTGTTCGCGAACAAGGACCACGCGTTCGCGCCCGGTCTCTACGCCCGCCTCAAGCTGGTCGGTGGCGCCGCGTACCAGGCGACCCTGGTGAGCGACCGCGCGATCGGCACCGACCAGGACAAGAAGTTCGTGCTGGTCGTCAAGCCGGACAGCACCGTCGAGTACCGTCCCGTGCAACTCGGTCGGCTCGTCGACGGTTATCGGGTCGTGGCCGCCGGAGTCCAGCCCGGCGACAAGGTGGTCGTCAACGGCCTCCAGCGCGTGCGCCCCGGAATGCGGGTGACCGCGACCGACGTCCCCATGCTGGCCGACGCGCGCGAGCCCGGCGCAAAGCCCTGATCTGAAGGTCTCACAGTCTCAGAAGGTCTACAGGAGCCGACATGCGTTTCTCTCGTTTCTTCATCGACCGTCCGATCTTCGCCGCCGCGCTCTCGATCGTCATCTTCGTGGCCGGCGCGATCTCCATCTTCACGCTGCCGATCAGCGAATACCCCGAGGTGGTTCCCCCCTCGATCGTGGTGCGCGCCGCGTACCCCGGCGCCAATCCGCGCGCCCTGGCCGAGGCGGTCGCCACGCCGCTGGAAGAGCAGATCAACGGCGTCGAGAACATGCTGTACCTGTCGTCCCAGGCGACATCGGATGGCGTGCTGACCCTGACCGTCACCTTTCGCGTGGGCACCGACCCCGATCTGGCGCAGGTGCAGGTGCAGAACCGGGTGAGCCAGGCCCTGCCGCGCTTGCCCGAAGAAGTGCGGCAACTGGGCGTCACCACCGTGAAGAGCTCGCCCAACATCACGATGGTCGTCCACCTGGTCTCGCCCGACAACCGCTACGACATGGTCTACCTGCGCAACTACGCCGTTCTGCAGGTCAAGGACGTGCTGGCCCGTATCCCCGGCGTCGGCGAGGTCGTGATGTTCGGCGCTGGCGACTACGCGATGCGCGTGTGGCTGGACCCGAACAAGGTCGCCGCGCGCGGGCTGGCCGCCTCCGACATCGTGTCGGCGATCCGCGATCAGAACGTGCAGGTCGCCGCCGGGGTCGTGGGCGGCATGCCCATGGACAAGCCGGTCGACTTCACGCTGACCGTGAACGCCCGCGGCCGCCTCACGACCGAGGAAGAGTTCCGCGCCATCGTCGTCAAGACCGGCGCCGACGGGCAGATCACCCGCCTCGGCGACGTGGCCCGCGTCGAGCTGGGGTCAGGCAGCTATTCGCTGCGCTCGCTGCTGGACAACAAGGACGCGGTCGCGATGGGCATCTTCCAGGCGCCGGGCTCGAACGCGCTGAAGGTGTCGAGCGCGGTGCGCGAGACCATGGACCAGCTCTCGCGCAACTTCCCGCAGGGCGTTCAGTATCAGGTCGTCTACGACCCCACCACCAACGTGCGTGAGGGGATCTCCGAGGTCGCCAAGACCCTGTTCGAGGCGATCCTGCTGGTCGTCATCGTGGTCGTGCTGTTCTTGCAGACCTGGCGGGCCTCGATCATCCCGCTGGTCGCGGTGCCCGTCTCCGTCGTGGGCACGTTCGCCGTGCTGCTGGCGTTCGGCTTCTCGATCAACACGCTGTCGTTGTTCGGGCTGGTTTTAGCGATCGGGATCGTCGTCGACGACGCCATCGTCGTGGTCGAGAACGTCGAACGGAACATCGCGGCCGGCTTGTCGCCCCGCGAAGCCAGCTACAAGGCGATGGAGGAGGTCAGCAGGCCCATCATCGCCATCGCGCTGGTGCTGTGCGCGGTGTTCATTCCGGTCGCCTTCGTCAGCGGCTTGACGGGCCAGTTCTACCGGCAATTCGCGCTGACCATCGCGTTTTCGACGGTGATCTCCGCCATCAACTCGCTGACGCTGTCGCCGGCGCTGAGCGCGATCTTGCTCCGCCGGCACGACGCCAAGCCGGACCGGCTGGCCGTGGGGCTGGAGTTCATGTTCGGGTGGTTGTTCCGACGCTTCAATCGGCTGTTCTCGCGCAGCTCGGACGCGTATGGACGCGCGGCCGGACGGGTCGTTCGCCGGCGCGGCGTGGCGCTGGCCGTCTACGCCGCCTTGCTGGCCGTGACGGCGTTCGCGTTCTCGCGCCTGCCAAGCGGGTTCGTCCCCACCCAGGACAAGCGGTACCTGGTGGCCTTCGCTCAGCTTCCGGACGGCGCCACGCTGGACCGCACGACCTCCGTCGTGCGCCAGATGGCGGAGATCGGCTTGAAGCAGCCGGGCATCTCGGGCGCGGTCGAATTTCCGGGCCTGTCAATCAACGGGATGGTCAACGCATCCAACGCCGGCATCATCTTCTTCGTCCTGAGCCCGTTCGAGGAGCGCCGTTCCAAAGAGCTCTACGGACCGGCCCTCGCCGGGACGTTGAACCAAAAGTTCGCCGGCATCCAGGACGCGTTCGTGGCGGTGTTCCCGCCGCCCCCCGTGATGGGGCTCGGCACCGTCGGCGGGTTCAAGATGCAGCTCGAGGATCGCGGCGGCCTGGGGGAAGAGGAGCTGTCCAAGGCGGCGCAAGCCCTGGTCAGTCACGCCCGCCAAACCCCGGAGCTCGCCGGGCTGTTCTCGAGCAACCGCATCGATGTCCCCCAGCTGGACGTCGAGGTCGACCGCGAGAAGGTCAAGCAAGCGGGTCTGTCGCTGACCGAGCTGTTCCGGACCATGCAGATCTATCTCGGCTCGGTCTACGTCAACGACTTCAACCGCTTCGGCCGCACCTACCAGGTGATCGTGCAGGCCGATGCCGCGCATCGCGCCACCGCGGACGACATCGCGCAGCTGAAGGTGCGCAACGCGGACGGCGCGATGGTGCCGCTGGGGTCGATGTTGCGCGTCACGTCGTCGCGCGGTCCCGACCAGCAGCTGCACTACAACGCCTACCCCGCGGCGGACGTCAACGGCGGCCCGGCGCCGGGCGTCAGCTCGGGCCAGGCGGTGGCCGTGATGGAGCGCCTCGCGCGCGAAACGCTGCCGAACGGGGTCGGGTTCGAGTGGACGGAGCTCACGTACCAGCAGCAGCTCGCCGGTAACACCACGGGCCTCGTCTTCGTGCTGTGCTTGCTGCTGGTCTTCCTGGTGCTGGCGGCACAGTACGAGAGCTGGGCGCTGCCGGTGGCGGTCATCCTGATCGTCCCCATGTCGCTGCTGTGCGCGGCCACCGGCATCTACTTGACGGGCGGGGACAACAACGTCTTCACCCAGATCGGGTTCCTGGTGCTGATCGGGCTCGCTTGCAAGAACGCCATCCTGATCGTCGAGTTCGCGCGCGAGCTGGAACACCAGGGGCGCACGCCCATCGAGGCCGCGCTCGAGGCGGCCCGCATCCGCCTGCGTCCCATCTTGATGACGTCGTTCGCCTTCATCATGGGCGTCATCCCGCTGGTGTTCTCGACCGGCGCCGGGGCCGAGATCCGCGGCGCGATGGGTATCGCGGTCTTCGCGGGCATGCTGGGCGTGACCTTCTTCGGGCTGGTGCTGACGCCGGTCTTCTACGTCGTGGTCCGCGGGTGGAGCCTGCGGCGACAGGCCGCCCCGGAGGAGCAATTCGTGGTCGCGCCGGCGGTCGTGGCGGAGGTGGTGGGAGGGGAATAAACGAGACGCTCGGCCGGCGAGCTCCGCCGGCCGAGCGTCAATCCCGTTCACGAGGTCACGGGTAGACCTCTCGCGGGGGGCCGACCGGGGCACGCACGGGCGCCGGCGCCGGTTCGCGGCGCGCCCGCCCCCGGTTCGGCCGTGGGACGCCGACGAGGCCGCCCAAGATGGCCGAGATCAAGCCCAGCGCCAGCGCGATGAACGCCCCCCACAGCGCCTTGCCGGCGGTGTCGGCCGCGCGTTGCACCTCGGACGCCAGCTGGGATCGCGCGTTCTGCAGCTGGGCTTCGAACTGGCCCGCCAGCTGGTTCGCGTCGGACCGCGACAGGGACGTGTTCTGGGCCAGCGAGCTGACGATCACCTGGCGATCCAGCCCACCGGCGCGAACCGACTGCTGAAGGGCATCGCGCCCGGCCGCCTGGATCTCGGTCGCGCTGACCGCGGGTCGCCCTTCAGCGCGCAGCCTGTCGTTGACGGGGCGGATCAGCTCGTTGGGGTCGATGCCGGCGCTGCGCATCGCCTGCTCGATTTGCTGCCCGTTGGCGCTGGCGGCGCCGGCCGCCCGGGCCGCGCCGCGCCCGATCGACGCCACGCCGCCGGCGATTGCCCCGACCAGGCTGGCCAGCAGCCAGGCGCCGGCGATGGTCGCGAGCCCCCAGGTCACGAAGCCGTGCAGGGCGCCGTCGCCGCGCTTGCGAACCCCCGCGCCTCGACCGGCGACGACGCCACCGATGAAGAGCGCGATGAGTGGCGAGACCGCGCCCCAGACACCGGTGAAAATTCCGGTCGCCTTTGCGCTGTCCATGTCCTGGGCGTTCAGCGTCGAGGCGCCGATCGCCAGCCCGAAAGCGTACAGCAGCATCCAGAGGCCAAGCGCCGCGACGGTGCCGGCGAAAACCGCTCCCCAGCTCACCCGCGGGTGAGCGGAACCGCCGTCCGCGACCTCCGCTACCCCGGACACGTTCTCCACTAACTCCGCCATGTTCAAATCCTCCTGAGGGCGCTCATCGCCGCTCTTCGGCCAACCTGGCGCCCGCCCTTCGGGCCGCAAAACGCAGCCGCAGTGAAATACGGGATTTTGTGCAGCCGCCCTTAAACTTCGTTCGATGGCGAAGCAGAACCTGCCTTCGACCCCTGCCCTGCTCGCGTTGCGCGCGGCGGGGGTCGCGTTCGTTCCGCACCTCTATCCCTACGTCGAAAAGGGCGGCACCCACCACAGCGCGGCCGCGCTGGGCGTGGACGAGCACCAGGTGATCAAGACGATCGTGCTCGAGACCGGCGACGACAAGCCTCTCATCTGCCTGATGCACGGCGACCGCCAGATCTCGACCAAGCAGCTGGCCCGCACGCTGGGCGAAAAGACGGTGCAACCGTGCGACCCCGACACAGCCCATCGCCACACCGGTTACCTGGTGGGCGGGACCTCGCCCTTCGGCATGCGCAAACCGCTGCCCGTCTACGTCGAGCGCACAGTCCTGGACCTTCCCGTCATCTACATCAACGGCGGCGCGCGCGGCCTGCTGGTCGAGGTCGCACCGCGCGTCCTGACCGATTTGCTGGGGGCCGTGCCGGTCGATGTCGCGAAGGTCCCGGACGCGTCGCCGGGACGTTGACGCGCAACGCCAGACGGGGGACGCTCCGCCTCTCTTTCATTGGGGAGGGTGTGATGACGAAGAAGGTGTTGGCGGTCTCCGTGGTGTGCGTGCTTGGGTGCGGCAGCTCGCCCGTTTCCATCGAAGGCGCGCTGCCGGCGGGCCTCTCGGGCGGTCGGCAGCTGGAACATCGGCCCGCGCGACCCCCGCGCCGGTTCCAACCGCGTGGCGTAGGCGGTGGTGGCGCGCTGTTCGGCCCCACCATCAGTCCGATCGACCCCGACGAGCTCTACGTCGGCACGGACATGACGGACCTCTATCACTCGTTGGATTTCGGCGCGCACTGGGAGACGATCCCGTTCACGGTCGTCCAGGGGGACAACTTCACCAGCACGCAGTTCACGGCTGATCCGGCGCTGCTGTACGCGCTGAGCAACGACGCGTCCGACGATCCCGTCCTGGTCAAGTCCACCGACCACGGCAAGAGCTGGAACCCCTTGCTGCCCGGCACCAACGTCAACTACGTCTCGGCGGACGCGGACAGCACCCGGCGACTGGTCGCGGTCGACAATCAGAACGTTTACTTCTCGCAGGACGCGGGAGCGACCTTCGCGGTCGTCTACACCAGCACCGCCGACGACGGGCTGGTGATGGGCGGCGCGTTGTGGCACGGACGCGAGATCTTCGTCGGGACCAGCGACGGCCTGCTGGTGTCACGCGATGGCGGGACCACCTTCGGGGTGGCGCCGGTGACCGGAATCCCGGCGGGCGAAGGAATCGTGTCGCTGGCGGGCGCGCACCGCGGCCGAACGACGCGCCTGTGGGCGGTCACGTCGGCCGGCCCGTACGCGGGAATGACCGGAGACATCGGGGGCTACGCGCACGCCTACCGACTGACGGACGGCGATTCTGCCTGGCAACCGATGGACATGGGCCTGGCCGTTAACGAAGCGCTCGGGTTCGTCGCCGCGTCGCTGGACGACATCAATCTCGCCTACGCGGCCGGGGGCAGCCTGGACACGGACATGGACGTCGCTCTGAGAACGCGCGACGGCGGCGCCAGCTGGCAGCGTTGCCTGCTGACCGATCACAACCAGAACATCGCGACCGGCTGGGCGGGTGACGGTGGCTGGGCAGGGCTGGAATGGACCGGCCACACGATGGGGCTGGCAGTGGCGCCGCACGACGCGCGCCGCGTGGTCCTGTCCGACCTCGGGGCCGTTCACGTCAGCGACGACGGCGCGCGCGTGTGGCGCGCCGCCTACGTCAAGCCGGCGTTCCTGACGCCGCCCGGCCAGCTGACGCCCCTGGCGAAGCCGCTGCAGACCAACGGCCTCGACCCGACGAGCGTCTGGTACATGACGTGGGCCAACGCGAATACGATCTTCACGTCGATCACCGACATCCGCAGCGAATGGAGCGGCGACGGCGGCCGCACCTGGATCCGCCCGGGCGACGCGGGCATGGATCTGAACACCACCTACCACGCGGTTCGCGATCGGGTCTCGGGGCGGATGTACGCCGGCACGTCCACCCGCCACGACATTTACCAGAGCACCACGCTGACCGACGACCGCATCGACGACGAAACGGGCGCCATCATGGTCTCCGGCGACGAGGGCCGGCACTTTCAGGTGCTGGAGGACATCGGGCACCCGGTGATCTTCCTGGCGCTGGACCCGCACCATCCCAATCTTCTCTACGCCAGCGTCGTCAACAGCCAGGTGGGCGACATCTATCGCAAGGACCTGAACGCGCCCGCCACGCCAGCCGTGCGCCTCGCGTCGCCGCCGCGCACCAGCGGGCATCCGTTCAACGTGTGGGTCCTCGACGACGGCAGCCTCGTGGCCAGCTACAGCGCCCACCGGACGGGCACCGCCCCGCGCAGCAAACGCGGCCCATTCACCGCCAGCTCCGGCGTCTTCTTCAGCAGCGACGGCGGCGCGACCTGGAGCGACCGCAGCGATCCCAACATGCAGTACTGGACGAAGGACGTCGTCATCGATCCCAGTGATCCCGCCCAGAACACCTGGTACGCGGGCGTGTTCAACCACGCGGACGACACCAGCAGCGGCGGCCTGTATCGCACCACCGACCGCGGCCTGACCTGGACGCGCCTGGCCGGTCCGTTCAACGTCGAGTCGATCACCGTCGACCGGCGCCACCCGAACGTCGCCTACTACTCGACCGAGAGGCGCGGTCTCTGGTTCACGGCGAACATCCACGACGCGCAACCGACCTTCACGCTGGTCGACAGCTATCCCTTCCGGCAGCCGCTGCGGATGTTCTTCAACCCATTCGACGACGCCGAGCTCTGGGTGACCAGCTTCGGCGGCGGCATGCGCGTCGGCCGCACCGAGTGAGGCCTGGCCACCTGGGCCTCCGAGCTACTTCGGCATGCAAAGGCCGTCGATACAGGCCGTGTTCGCTGGGCATGGCCATTTGGAGTTGCACTGGCGCAAGCACACGAACGAGTCGGTATACGCGCACACTCCAAGCCAGGCCTTGCCGTTGCTTCCGCACGTGCGGCCAAAGGAGTCATTCGGAAGGTCGAAAGGACACGCCTCGCCGATGCGGACGTCAACTCCCTTGAGGGTCGTGCACTGCGACGAGTTGCACTGCGCCGGGCTGGTACAGCCGGGGTCCGCGGCGGCTTCATCGCATTGCTTGGGCCTGCAGAGGGCAACGAGACACTCCTCGTCGGTGCCGCAATCGCTGTCGAGCTCGCAGTGCGCCTCGCAGATCGGGTCACGCACGGACACAGCGCACGTGCCACGCCAGGCTTTCCCGTCGCTCGCGCAGCCGGGGAGCTGGCCGAGGCAGGGTTTCCTCAGCCCCGCCGGGTCGCCTGGGTCGCTCGTGCAGCGGCCGCCGACCTGGTCCGAGTAGGTCGCGGGTGGGGTGCACTGTTCCGAGCCCGGGCACCCGGGCTGCGGCGCGAGCAAGTCGCAGGGCGTTCGACACAGGCCAGACGCGCACACCTGTCCCGTGGGACAGGAATTGGCCTCGTCGCATCGGAGGACGCAGACGGCCTGGCCATCACAGACGCCTCGCCACGTATGCCCGTCCCCAGCGCAGGCACGATCGGCGGCTACGCAACGTTCGCCGGGTCTGGCCGGGTCACCGGAAGCGCAGGTTCGTTCGCGCAACTGGCACTGTTCATTCTGAGGACATTGCGAACTCGGGTCAGCGGGATCGCACACGACTCTACAGACACCCAGATCGCACTTCAGGCCATCCTCGGCGCAGCCCCTGGCTGTCTCACTATCCTCACATGGCATTCCCTCGTGAGCGGCGCCCCGCCGAACGCAGGAGCCCAACACGTAATTGCTGCCACATACGAGGCCAGGCGGACATGAGCTACCGACGCTATCCCCGCAGGGCGTATAGCAGGCCCAGGGCCCGCTCTCATTTTGGAAAATGCATTCTTTGCCGGCTGGACAGGAACTTGAAGCGCCAGCACATGAGCGCACACAGGTGCCACTCTCGGGATCACAAGCTGTGTTGTATCCGCACTCGACATGTGATTGGCACGCCTTGCCAATCTGGGACGGGACACCTCCCGATCCAACTCCGGTTCCGCCGTACGAACTTCCTCCCGAACCGTTGTCGACCATGGTCGCCCCACCGGTCCCAGCCGCGTTCGTTCCCGAAGGTCCGGCGCACGCGCACGTCGCGACCAGCACGCCAAGAAAGGCCTTTCCGATGACGTCGCGGCCCCTCTTCGACAACCGCATGGGCAGGTCCCAAGTGTAGCGCTGCGCGCGCGGTAACCGGTACACAAGCCTGACCGGGCCCGGCTGGCGGTGAAGGCTCCTTTGTCGTGGCCGAACAGCTCGGCCTCGAACAACGTCTCGGGAATCGCGGCAACGTTGATGCCGACGATGGATGGCCGCCGGCCCGTCCGAGGGTCGCCCCGGCCGGGCGCCAGCGGCCAGGGCAGTGGTCGTCGCGGCTGGTGCGCCAGACCGCGCGCGCTGATGAGATCGCCGCATCCTCCGCAACCTGCCGGAGAGCGCCCAAGGAACGCCGGCGAGGTCCACCGGCCCAAGACTCGAGATTTGAAGGGAGTGCGAGGACGGGGACTTGAACCCCGATGGCTGTTAACCGCTAGCACCTCAAAGGAAACGACCTCCCGAGTTCCAATGATTTCGGCCCGTTGGAGCGTCAGGAAACGTCAGAAAGCGGCCCGAAACGCCGAATTACGGTCGCATGCGACCACAATCCGGAACGTCAGAGGGCGGGCGATCCGTGTGATGGGATCGCCGCCGCGCTGACCGATGCGGTCGACGTCTGGCGCGAGAATAACGATCCGAGAGCCCTGCGCCGAGCTCTGCTCGAACTGCTCCAGGTCCTTAACGCATAGGTAGCCCAGGGCCTGCGACGGTTCCCGTCATAGACCCTCGGCCTGGTTATTCGGCTGTTATCACTCCGATCGTGATCGCGCCTTGATTCTGGAGAGGGAGACGCAGGCACGACCGGTGCCGGGTGCCCAAGTCTCCCCACCAGCACGGCGAGGCGAGCGGACCATCTCATGCGAGGGCGACATCTTCAGCCGTGGGCGCGGGTCACAGCCTGCCTGCAATTCTGGAAGCCACACGAACACCACCCTGGGCGCTGTACCATGGTCTCGTGCGCAGAACGGCCTTGTTGGTGAGTGGCCTCCTGATGCTGAGCGGTGCCAACGGCGGCGCCGGGCCGAAGGAGACGACCAGGCGGGTCGCGGGAAAGGCGGTGACGGTCGCCTCGGTGTGCGGGGGCGGGGCGGCCATCTCGCGCGAGCAGATCGCCCGTCTGTCGCCGCCCAGGCCGATCCCGGGAAGAGAGTTTCTGGTCGTCGTCGGCGAGCAGATCACCGCCGCGCCGCCGGCGGCGCGGTTCACCACGCGCCCCGACGGAACCTTTGCCACGCGTTTGCCTCTCGGCACCTGGTGCGTCTTCGATGCGGCGCGCCGTCTCGGCGAGCCGCCCGGCTCCGCGGAGCGCCCCGTCGCCGCGCGCGCTGCCTCGCCCGCGTCTCCGGAGATCGACGCCGCGTGCCTGGCCGCGGAGAAGCGGCGCTGCGATCTGGTCCTCACCGTTCGCGGCGACGTGATCGACGCGAACATCACCTTTACGCAGCAGTGCTCGCAGCCCTGGAACCAGCCGTGCTACCGGGGACCGATGCCGCCTTGACGTGGAGTCACCGCGCGCACCAGAGCCTCGGCCCTCATTGCCAGACCGGCCTCCAGACGGCACCGACGGCGTCGTAGACCGCCTTCGTCGCCGGGGTGGGATCGCAACCCTGCCCCGGGGGCACGTTCTCGCAACCGGTTGGCCCGGTGGGATCAGGCACGGTGACGTAGCCACCCCAGGCCACCAGCGCGTCGCCCGTCCAGGCCAGCGTGCCGTTGAGCTTTGGCTGGCCAGCGTCGGGGAACAGTGCCCGCTGCCAGACGAGATTTGTCGGCTCGATCCGGCTCAGCGCCTTTGCCGCCGAGCTCGAGGGGCCCGCTAGGGTGACGTAGATGCGACCTTCGGGGTCGCCAACCAGCTTCGCGCTTAGTTGTGTGGGCGGGGGCCTGTTCGCTGGATCGACCGGCAGCCAGAGGCCGTCCGCGGGATCGATGACGGCTGCGTCAATTGGGCTCCAAACGAGCAGGCGGTTGCCCAGCATGTACGTGGGGTAATAGCTGTCCGGAGTCGCCTCCGGCCAAGCTGGCAGGGCGCTCCACCGGCCGGCGGAGAGCCGGTAGCTCGCTCCGTCGGTCATGAAGTGACCGCTGCTGTCGATCCCTCCCCAGGCCAGCACCCCGAGCCCATCGAAGGTGGAAGCCACGCGCGCGCCCCGCCGCGGGCTGGGCGCGCCGGCTGGATCGAGCGTCGTCCACGCGTCGGCGGTCACGGAATAGATCGCACCCGTGTTGCTATATTTGCACGGCAGATCGGTCCAGCATGGCACGGGGTCGTCGGAGGCGAGCTCGCCTCCCCAGATCATCACGCTCTGTCCATCGCCGACGACCGCAGCCGAGGCAAATTTCCGCGGCGCCGGAGCGCCCGTCATGGACACGGGTTTCCAGGTGAGCGTCGTCGTGTCCAGCAGCGCCCCGTCGTTCGTCGTTGTGGCCATCGAGCCGGACTTCGTCTCGCCTCCCCAGATCAAGATCTGGTTGCCCACCGCGATCTGGACCGCATAGGCGCGCGGCGGCGGCGCGCCCGGAAGCGGCAGGAGCTGCCACCTGTCAGCGTCGATGTCGTAGACGACGGCGGCCTGGTCAGAGCTGGCGGGCGAGGAATCTCCAAGTTTGCCGACGAAAAAGAAGAAGACCCTTCGACCGACGACGATCGGAACGGGACGGTTGGTCGCAATCTGGATCGGTGCGCCCGACACGGTGGCTGGCGTCCACCGATTCGTGCACACATCGAAGCGTCCGCCGCCGGCCCAACTGAGGACGTTGGAGGTCCAGATGAGCAGCTCACGACCGGTCCAGACCTCGACTCTCAGCGCGGCCGGCGTGGGCGCGCCCGCCGTGGGCATCGCGACCCACTGCCCGGCTGCGAGCGTGCACACCGAGCCGTCGGCGCCGCCGCCGTCCGCTGGTACACCGCCGTCATTCGCAGGCAAGCCACCTGCGCCGGCCCCCGCGCCGCCGAAACCACCGGTTCCTGCGCCGGCTGTTCCCGTGCCGCTTTGATTCGTGGAGCCGCCCTGGCCGTCCCTGATACCGCCGTCGGCGCTTCCTCGGGGCGCGGAAACGCTGCAAGCCGTCGCTGTCAGTGTCGCCGTGATCGTCCACAGAAAGGTGCGCTTCAACATCGCACGTATGCCGGGAATACTTTGCAATGAACATGCCCAGTTGGAGGCGAGATCGCTGGCAGGGGCCTCATGCGAGGCCAAAACCGGGGGGCGGAACGCGACATGTTTGTCAGAGTCGCGCGGTCCAGCAAGGCACTTTGCTGGAGGCGATCAGAGCGAGGCTGTCGAGGGGGCAGGTCCCAGAGCACGGCTGCCGTGCGGCGAGAGAGCGTGCCCGTCTTGGCGCAAAGCGAGACGTGGTAGCCGCGCGGCGGGCGCTTGACGTCGACCTCGGCGATGCGGCCGCGGCAGGGGCTGTCCTTGCGAACCAGGTCGGGGACGACGCCGCAGCCGAGGGCCACGAGGGCCACGTTCCCGTCGACCTCGGCGTACACGTCGGGGCGAACGCCCTGTAGTTCCAGCCAAGCATCGACGCGCTGGCGGTCCAGGCCGCGGCGCGGGAGGATCACGGGCAGGCCGTTCCAGTGGCCGCTACCCAGCCGGGCCCGCCGGGCCCGCCGGGCCAGCTCGGGGTCCGAGGGGGGGCGACGAAGGCCAGCTCGGTGTAGGCCAGCCGGACGAATCGCAGCTCGGGGGCCGGGCGATCGCCGCCTGCTTCGCGCCGCCGCCAAGGCATAAGCAGCCGGCGACCACCGCGCGCTACTTGCGACCTCAGAAGCAAGCAGCCGCCGAAGTGCTCGACGCTGCCGCGACCCACGAATTCCGGTCGCATACCGGTCGCACCACCGATCCAGAGGAACTGCGCCGGCGAGGTCCACCGGCGAGAAGGCTAAGAATTTCAGAGCAGTGCGAGGACGGGGACTTGAACCCCGATGGCTGTTAACCGCTAGCACCTCAAGCTAGTGCGTCTACCAGTTCCGCCATCCTCGCGTTCGAAGTGCCCGTCTTTAGCGGAGTTGCGGGCGGGCGTCAAACACTTAATGTGTCGGTCAGGGTCGGGGCGATGGCGGCTCGAACTCGACGAGGAAGCCGGTGACGATGCCTGTCGGATTGACGGCAGCATAGTCGCCCAAAACGGGAGACGTATCTCGAAACGTGGCGCAGGCGCCTTCAGGGACAGGGCCCTCGAACATGTCGATCACCCAGGTGCTCGTCAGGGACGTCGAGACTTCGCTGCCGTCAATCCAGCGCCAGCCTTCCTGGGCGGGTTTGTTGCTCAGGGGCCGGCTGGCGCCAATCCAGTACCACTTGTTGCCACGCTGCGCCTGGAGATGAACGGACTGAAAGAGGGCGACCAGCTCCTCTCCATACGTCGATGTCTCCAGGACGACCAGGTGCCCCTGCATGCCCTCGAAGGTCATGGCGCTCGCAAGCTGCTGAGCGCGCTCGAACGAGACGCCGGGGCGCTCGACGAGCTGGTAGCGATGGCCCTCTCCGGGCACAGGTGCCGCCGCATTCGCCGGCGCCGACGGCTCCGCAGCCGGACTCGCGTACGCGGGCGAGGCAGCCGACGCGGGTGCAGGCATCGGTTGGACGTAGCACCCCGCGGCCCCTACTGCGAGTGCGGCCGTTCCCCCGAGAGCGAGCAGTAATCTCATGCCCCGAGAACGTCGGGATCGGCGATAAATCGCGCCGAGACTACGAGCAGGGGGAGAATTGTCGCCGCCCGGCGACGGACGGTCAGGAGAGGCGGTAGATGCCGTCGACGACGTGCCACGTGGCGACGACGGTGACCTCGACCAGCTTCTCGGTGCGCTCGCTGTCGTGCACGACCATGTGCTCGGCGGTACAGAGCGCCTGCAGCTGCCTCAGGAACCGGGTGATCACCCGCCGGTCCGAGTCGGCGATCCAGCGGCTGATCCGATCGACCAGCATGTTCTGGTGCTGCTGGATGAAGCGGGCGGCCGATTGCGCGTTCGCCGTCAGGGCCGAGAGGCCACGCCCGGATGCCCCACGGTGCCCGGGCTTGCGCTCGAAGATCTCCAGCAGGTCCTTGCGGTACTCGAGGATGTCCTGATCCAGGGCGTCGCCGATGTCGAAATACTCGGCGACGGTCTCCTTCAGCTCGGTGTACGGGACGCGCAGCCCCAGCCGCACATTGGGCGGGTTGCCGCGGCAGGCCCCTTCGATGCCGACGACCCGGTCGACGTACTCCAGCTTGGCGAACGCGACCTGCCAGTCGCGGTAGCGGCGCCGCCAGGGACCGCCCTCGATCCACAAGGCAAACGTCTCGGCCCAGTCTTCGTCCGGGTGCTTCTGGGCGTAGTGATACATCCCGGCGCGGTGGAGATAGCGAACGTAGTCGCGGCTCCAGGGGTTCGGGTTGTACATCTCGCGATAGGGGCGGCGGAAGTCGCCGAACGTCTGGGTCCAGTCGCGCCGGCGCCACAGCTCGAACGCGTAGTTGATCGCGTGCCCCGCCTCGTGGCGGAGGTACATCAGCACCTCTTCCCGCGTGTACTCGAAGAGGTGGTCGTTGACCAAGCCCCACAGGCGCGGGTTCGCGAGGTACCACGGGTTGTTGATGCTGACCGCGCGGTCAGCCGTCCAGAAGTCGTCGTCGCCCAGGTAGTAGGCCGGTACGAAGGTGATCCCCTTGGCGCGCAGCTCGCCGATGACCTGCTCCACGCACTCGGCCAGGGTCCCTTCGGGGCGCAGGTCCAGATCGCAGATGCGGGTAGCCAGCAGCTTTTGCTGCCCCACCTCCCGGAGCACCGTCGTCGGCAAGATCGGCGCGGCGCCTCGGGATGATCTCTGCCGGGTGCGAAGAGCCGCGACC
>JBJMQQ010000262.1:0-40694 GCA_045802645.1 Polyangia bacterium | reverse complement strand
CAACTTCGCGATCGTCGACGAGGTCGACTCGATCCTGATCGACGAGGCGCGCACGCCGCTCATCATCTCGGGACCGGCGGAGCAATCAGCTGACCTCTACAACAAGGTCGACGGGATCATCCCCGGCCTCCGCAAGGACATCGACTACACCGTCGACGAGAAGGCCCACTCGGCCATCCTGACCGACACGGGGATCGAACGGGTCGAGCAGCGCCTGGGCGTCGGCAACCTCTACAACCCGGCCAACATCCAGTGGTTGCACCACGTCACGCAGGCGTTGAAGGCGCACACGCTCTACAAACGCGACGTCAACTACCTGGTCGATGACGGCGAGATCATCATCGTCGACGAGTTCACCGGCCGAAAGATGCCGGGACGCCGCTGGTCGGACGGCCTTCACCAGGCCATCGAGGCCAAGGAAGGCGTCGACATCCAGGAAGAGAACCAGACGCTGGCGACGATCAGCTACCAGAACTACTTCCGCCTCTACGAGAAGCTGGCCGGCATGACCGGCACGGCCGACACCGAGGCCGAGGAGTTCCACAAGATCTACAAGCTGGACGTCAACGTCGTCCCGACGAACAAGCCGATCCAGCGCAAGGATTCGCACGACGTCGTCTACAAGAACGAGCGCGGCAAGTTCCGCGCCGTCTGCGACGAGATCGAGGACTGCTACAAGCGCGGGCAGCCGGTGCTGGTCGGTACCGTCAGCGTCGAGAAGTCCGAGGTCGTCGCCTCTCTGCTGCGCAAGAAGAACATCCCGCACGCCGTCCTGAACGCCAAGCAGCACGAAAAAGAGGCGTTCGTCGTGTCGCAGGCCGGCCGCAAGGGCGCGGTCACGATCTCGACCAACATGGCGGGCCGCGGGACGGACATCATCCTGGGCGGAAACGCCGAGTTCATGGCGCGCGCCGAGGTCGACCCCGAAAACGCGGGCAAGCCCGGTCACGAGCTGGCGCCTGAAAAGCAGGCCGGGTACGAGGACGCATTCAAGCGCTTCAAGGCCCAGTGCGACGCCGAAAAGGTCGAAGTCTTGGCCGCCGGCGGCCTGCACATCCTGGGCACCGAGCGGCACGAATCTCGCCGCATCGACAACCAG
Source organism: Polyangia bacterium (assembly GCA_045802645.1). Lineage (GTDB taxonomy): Bacteria > Myxococcota_A > Polyangia > Fen-1088 > Fen-1088 > JADGRB01. The sequence continues at coordinate 39,595 of JBJMQQ010000262.1, read as the reverse complement.
CTGCGCGGCCGCGCCGGCCGCCAGGGCGACCCCGGCAGCTCACGGTTCTACCTGTCGCTGGAAGACGATCTGATGCGGATCTTCGGCGCCGAGCGCATCACCGGCCTCATGGAGCGGCTGGGGATGGAAGAGGACGTGCCCATCGAGCACGGCCTCATCAACCGCGCCATCGAGAACGCGCAGAAGAAGGTCGAGGGTCACAACTTCGACATCCGCAAGAACCTGCTCGAGTACGACGACGTGATGAACCAGCAGCGCAAGACGGTGTACGCGCTGCGCCGGCAAGTCCTGGAAGGGCGCTACGCCCCGGAGCCGACTCAAGAAGAGAAGGACCGCGGCATCACGAAGACCGACGCGCCGCTGCCGACCGAGTCGGGCAAGTTCACGGTGGCGAATCTGTCGTCGGCGGTGCGGCCGATCCTGGCCCGGATGTGCGACGCGCTGTCGCAGGCGCGCGTCCCCGACCCCGAGGCGCCGGAAGGCGTCAAGGTCGCGACGGTGCCGGTGAACCCGGGCCACCTGCGCTCGCTGATCTACCGCGAGTGGGGCGCCTATCCGGACACCAACGGAATCGTCGAGGATCGCACGGCGACGCTGGATCGCCTGGCGACGGACGTCGCGTCGTCGCTGATTCAGCAGCGCGAGCGCATCCTGGACCTCAGCGAGCAGATGATCCAGCTGATCGTCGACGAGCAGTGCCCGCCCGGCTCGCACGCCGAGGACTGGGACCTGGAGGCTCTGAGCACGGTGGTGACTCAGTGCTTCGGATTCGAGCCCTCGATCTCGGACACGCACGGCCTGGATCGAGACTCGCTGGCGGAGTCGCTGTGGGACCAGGTCGAGAAGGTGATCGACGCCCGCGAGACCGAGTACCCGCTGCACATCCTGATGCACTACGCACGGGTCTTCTACCTCGAGGAGATCGACCAGCGCTGGATCGATCACCTGAAGTCGATGGAGGCGCTGCGCGAGGGTATTCACCTGCGCGGCTACGGCCAGAAGGACCCCAAGCAGGAGTACAAGAAAGAGGGGTTCGTCATCTTCGGCGAGATGATGAGCAACATCGGCCGCAACGTCTGCGAGAAGCTGTTCCACATGCAGCTGCAGCGCGTGGACGGGCCTGCTGCGACGGCCCCCGCTCCCGCCCCCACCGCGGGAGCGCCGAGCGCGCCCGCGCCGTCGACGCCGGCGGCTGCCCCCCGCAAGCCGCGCAAGACCGTCGAGTCGGGCGGCGGCGCCGAGACGAAAGCGCAAGCGTCGCAGGGTTCGAACGGCAGCGGCGACGGGGACGGCGACGCCAAGCCGGTCCGCCGGAACGAGCCCAAGGTCGGGCGCAACGATCCTTGCCCCTGCGGAAGCGGTAAGAAATACAAGAAATGCCACGGCGCCGTCGTCACGGCGTAGTCGCTGTCGTCGCGCTCTCGGCCGTCGTGGCCGCCGGGTGCCAGGCGGACCTCGGAACGGCCGGCTGCCAGATCACGAAGCAAACCACCGTCCCTGGTACGCCGCTGACGCTGCTCCCGGACGCGCGCCTCGACATGATCGGCGCCGGGTACGCTCTCATCGGTTACGACCCGGGGGCGAACGCGGTGCGCTGGGCGGTGGGCAGCGAGGGAACGCTCGGGACAGAGCACGCGTTCGGCCTGCCGACCGGCGTGATGAACCCGGTGTTCGCGATGGCGGGAACGCCGACGGGCGCGCCGGGTGACACCGTGCTCATCGGGTATCTCGGGACCGACGTGTCCGCCACCAAGGGCGAGCTGGAGATGATCGCTGTCCCGGCGGACGGCTCCCCGCCCCAGGCCCCCGCCGCCACGATCCACGAGTTCCCGAAGGGCGTTCCTGCCGTGTCGTCGGTCGTCATGACCTCGTCCCGCAAGGGCGGGCACGCTGGCCTGGCCTGGATCGACGAGGAGATGGGGCGAGTCATGTACGCCGCCGTCGACGGCACTGGTCAGATGGTCGTTTCGCCGACGCCGACCGCGCTTGCGACGCCGGACTTCTCGTGTCTGGGGTTCGCCCCCGGCAAGGACGACGTGACCGTCGCCTACTACTCGGCGATGACCAACCAGGGCAAGTCCGGCTGGATCATCGCCGAGGGTAACGAAGCGGGCGGGATCGACTCGTCGGTGACGCTGGTCTTCTCCCGGATGATGGGGACCTGCGCGACCGTGACCGCGACGACCGGCGGTTATGCGATCGCCTGGCAGGACTCGGCGGGTGGATGGCTGAGTGTCTACACCGCGTCAGACAACAAACTGACGGACCCGGCGGCGTTCGCCCCCGCCAACGGGTTCAACGGGGCGAACCTCCAGCCGCCCATCGTCGCGCTGGCCCCGTTCGGCCAGGATTTCGGGGTCCTCTTCCAGCAACTCCACGCCGCCGAACTTTGGCGGCTGGAGCCGGATGGAAACCGTCGGTCCGGCGCCCTGATCTTCCCCTCGGCTGAAGGGAAGCTGGGGACCGTCTCGGCGTCGCGCGTCGGGACCGCCGGGTTGGTGGCGACCTACGCCGACTACATGGGCACGGCCGAGCAAACTGCCGGGGCCCGGCTGTTCATCAACGCGACATGTTACTGAAACGCGTTGTGGAATAATCAGGGGGCGGGGCTTGTTCCCCCGTTGTCGGAACATGAAGCGGCGACCCGTCGAAACGGACTTTGAACAGGAGGCTCTGCCGCACCTGCCCGCGCTTCATTCGGCGGCGCTGCGGATGACCCGCAACGAGAAGGACGCGGAGGACCTGGTTCAGGACACGCTGCTGCGCGCGTACCGGTTCTTCGACACGTTCCAGGCCGGGACCAACTGCAAGGCCTGGCTGTTCCGCATCCTGACGAACGTGTTTTGCAACCGCTACCGCGAGCGGGAACGCGAGCACGTCGTCATGACCGAGGCCGAATCGTCGTCCGCCAACCTCGAGCAGTTCGTGGGCGGACCGACCGACGCCCGCGACGTCGAGACGGCTCTGCTGGGCCGGATGGTGTCCAGCGACGTGGAAAAGGCTTTGGCCGCCGTCCCTTCCGACTTCCGGATGGCGGTCATCCTGGCCGACCTGGAAGACTTCTCCTACAAGGAGATCGCCGAGATCATGGACTGCCCCGCGGGCACCGTGATGAGCCGGCTGTTCCGCGGGCGCAAGATCCTGCAGGGCCTGCTGCACGACTACGCGGTCGAGCAGGGCATCATCTCTGCCAACGCGGGCGGCGAGGGCGCCGATCCCGAGGCGCCCGTCGACATCGCCGCCTACCGGCGCCGGCGCGGCAAAGGGCAGGGGGATTTGTCGTGAGCTGCGCCGAGATGCGCCCCTCGCTTCAGGCCTACGTCGACCGCGAGCTGGACGGCGTGGACCGCGAACAGATCGAACAGCATTTGGTCGCGTGCCCGGGGTGCGCGCGCCAGGTTCACCTGGAGGGGCGGTTCAAAGCGGCCGTGCGGGCGCATCTGCCGCGTCCGGCCCTGCCCGCCGGGTTCGAGGGGCGCATGCGGCAGGCGCTGGCCACCCAGCCCATTGCCCCGCGCCGCTGGCCGTGGCTGTCCTACCCCCGGCTGGTGCCGGCGCTGGCGGCCGCCGGGCTGCTGATTGGTCTCACCAGCACGGTCCGGCAGACGGGGTCCCGGGTCCTCGAGCAGGCTCAGCGGAGCTATCACGCCGAGATGCCCATGGACATCACAGGCTCGGACTGCGGCTCGATTGCCTCGTGGTTCCGGGGCCGGGTCGACTTTCCCGTCCACGTCCCCGTGCTGGGCGGGGGCGCGACCTGCGCCGGCGGGCGGCTGGTCAATGTCGGCGAGCGGCCGGCGGCGTACCTGCTGTTCCGGGTCCAGACAGGCCATCGGGTGGCGCTGCTGGTGTTCGATCCGCGCGACCAGCCCATGGAGGCGCCCGACCGTCGGATCATTGACGGGCGCGAGGTGTGGGTCGAGAGCGGGCCGGGCATCTCGACGGCTGCCTACCGGGACCGCGGGCTGGGGTACGTCGTCACGGCCGACCTGGACGAAGATGCGCTGACCCGGCTCGTGACCACCGCGTTCCAGCGCTGAACCACTTGTAATCTGTTAAGATGACGGCCCTTTCGCTGGAGTCGAGATGGCCGACCGAATCGCTCTCTGCATCGAACCCGACACCGCTACAGCCGACCAGATCCGCCGGTGGCTGACGCCGAACGGATTCGTCGTGGAGAACATCTCCAATGGCGATGAAGCCATGGAGTGGGCGCGGCACCACAAGCCGGCCGTCATCGTGCTGTCCGTCGAGCCGCGGAAGATCGGGTACGCGATCTGCAACAAGTTGCGGCGTAGCCCCAGTCTTCGGGACGTCCCGCTGGTCCTCATCTCCGGCGAAGAGACGCCCGCGACCTTCGAACAGCACAAGAAGCTGAAGTCGCGCGCCGACGAGTACATGTTGAAGCCGCTCGACGGCCCCGACCTGCTGATGAAAATCGGCGGGCTGCTGAAGCTCGACCTTTCGGCGGAGCCTGGCGACGACGACGAGGACATCCAGGAGCTGGATGCGGACTCGGACATCGTCATGGCGGAAGACGACGACGTCGACATCCTCAGCGCGGCCACCGCGGAGGACGACGACGACGAGGCGACGCTGGCCATGGACCCGAGCCGCTACGAGGCGGCGGAGGCCGAGGCCATGAACGGCACGTCGGGCTCGCACCTGACCGAGACGACCGGGGTGACCAGCAATCCCTTCGAGGGCGAACGGTTCGACCCGGAGACCCAGGCGGCGTTCGCCGCGCTGGAGGCGAACTCTCCCGAGGCGCCGCCGACGAACAACGACATGGTCGACTTGCGGACGCTCTGGTCGGACGACGACCTGCCGCCGAACTTGCCCTGGGAGCAGCCGGCCCCGCAGGTCGCGATGCCGGCCGTCGCCGCCGAGACGCACCCTGTGACGGAAGAGCTGCCGGCGCCGTCGGAGTTCGATCCCGACATCTACCGGACCGGCCACACGCTGGGGCCGGAGCCGATTCCGGGCGGGCTGCCCGTCCTGAGCGCCCAGCCGTATCTGGCGCCGGAGCTGGCGGACCCGATCCTGGACGACGCGCCGCCGCCGCCGGACGACGTCGCCTTCGACGACATCTCGACGGAGACCGGTGGGCGGGTCATGTCGGAGCGCTTCGGCATGCCGGTCGAGGACCCGCGGGTGCGTGAGATGGAGTCGCGGAACGCCGAGCTCGAAGCGCGCATTCACTCGCTGGAGAGCGAGCGGCAGACGCTGCGTAAGGAGATCGAAGAGGCGCGCGAGCGGTTCACGCAATCGGCCACCTTCTCGAAGGAACGCGAGTTCCTGGGGCTGCGCGAGATCATCAACCGCAAAGAGAAGGACATCCTCGATCTGCGGGACTCGCTGGACGCGAAGGATCGCCAGATCCTGGACCACAAGGACAAGATCCGGGAGCTCGACCGCGCGCGGCGCGATCTCGAAGAGAGCACCATCGGCTTCGAGCGGAACCTGGTCGCCGCCAACGAGAAGGTCGCCGAGCTGGGTCAAGACCGCGAGAAGTCGGCTGAGCGCGAGAAGCAGCTGAAGGCGCGACTCGACGACGCGCACATCGAACTCCGCAGGGGCCACGACGAGATCGACGCGCTCAAGAAGCGGCTGGTCCAGGAAGAGCAGCGCGCGCGCGCCGAGCTCGATCGGCTGCGGGGCGACATGGAGTCGCAGCTGACCGACATCGCCGAGGCGCACCGGGCCGAGGTGGCGCGGCTCACCGACGAGCACGCCGAGGCGCTGGCCGGCGCGGAGGGCGCGCGACAGGCCGAGCTGGCGCGCATCGAGGCCGCCCACCGGGCCGAGATCGATGGCCTGCAGCGCAGGCTCGCCGACGAGCAGGCGGAGGCCGCCGACCGGCTCGCGTCCGAGATGACGCGGATGCGCAAGGAGCACGAGAAGGCCATCGCGTCGCTGCGCGACGAGCATCAAGCGCAGCTGGCGACCGAGCGGCAGTCGTACGACGCGCAGGCCGAGCAGAAAGAGCGCGACCACCGCAACGAGATCCTGGGCATGCGGCGCCGGCACGAGGAAGAGGCGCTGGCCGCCGAAGAGCGCCGGCAGCGCGACATCGCGGAGCAGGAGGCGCGCCGCGTCTCCGAGCTGGAATCCGCCGAAAACCGGCGGCGCGGCGAGCTTGCGGCCCGCGACGAAGAGCACCACGCCCGCGTGACCGAGCTGGAACGGCGGCACCTGACCGAGAAGACGGACCTGACCGAGCGGCACCGCGCCGATACGGACCAGGCGTTGAATCGGGCGGCCCGGGCCGAGGGCGAGCTGGCCGCCCGCGTCCAGGAGCTGGAACAGGCGTATCGCCGCCTGGCCGGCATCGAGGCTGACGTCGACGCCGCGCGCGCCGAGCTGGGGAGCCGCGACGTGCGCCTGGCCCAGTCGCGCGACCGGATCGCCGAGCTGGAGGGCAAGGTCGCCGATTACGAGGACCAGATGGTCCGGGCGTTCCAGCGGATTCGCGCCGACGACAAGACGGCCGAGAAGACCCGGCGGGCGCTGGCCGTGGCGCTGGCCCTGCTGGACGAGCGGTCGGCCACGCCGGCGCCGGCCATCCCGCCGCGGGCCGAAGAGCCCAAGCTGGAAACCTAGCTCCCCCCCAACCAGCGTCGGTCGGAAGTTCGGCGTGGTGCGCCGCGGCGGCGCCCGCCCCGTCGCTGTCTGCTCGTCTCGCCGGTTGACGTTCGGGTGCGGCGCACCTAACGTCGGGGGCGGCATGCGCATCACGGCGAATCAGGTCACGTCGGCCCGCCTGCTCGCCATGCCGCTGGTCGGGTTTCTGATCTACGGGAACGAGAGCACGCAGCTGTGGGGCGTCGTCATCGGGACGCTGATCGGCCTGACCGACACCGTCGACGGGTACCTGGCGCGCAAGCACGGGCCGACGGTGCTGGGGTCGCTGCTGGACCCGGTGGCCGACAAGATTTTCATCGTCGTCTGCTACGGGGCCTACGCCGATCGCGGCGGCATCCCCTGGCTGCTGGCGGCCGCGATCTTCTCGCGCGAGCTGCTGGTGACGGTGCTGCGATCCAGCCTCGAGCTGAACGGGCGGCGCTTGCCCAGCTCCGGGATCGCCAAGGCCAAGACCTGGGTCCAGATGATTGGCTTCGGGCTGCTGGTGTTGATCCCGATCCTCGGGTCGGGCCGCCCGCTGATCCTTCTGTTCGTCGGGCTCTATGCGTTCGCGCTGACCGTGGTCTCCGTCGGGCGCCTCATGGGGCGGCCGCGACGCGGCTTCGAGATTGCCGCCGTTTCACTGACGCCGTTCGTGGTGGCCTCGTTCTTCGGCGCCGCCGTCGAGCGCTGGCTGTGGCTGTTCGCCGTCGTGTTCATCACCTGGTACAGCGCCCTCGACTACCTGAAGCTGGGCGCCGCGGAGCTGGCGCGCCTGCGGACACATCGGGCCGCGCACGTCCTACGCCTGGTGGCGGGCGCCGCGTTGCCGGTGATCGCCATGATCTGCATCGCCAGCCACCGGCTGCCGACGATCGCGATCATCGTGCTGCTGTCCAGCGACATGGCGCGGGGCGCGCTGGACAACTTCGCCGCCAACCAGGGCGTGGTCGACTTTTCGTGGGGCGTCAGCCTGTGGGTCGAGCTGGCGCTCCTGGGGGCCGCTCTGGCGTTGCCGTCCTTCGGCGCCCAGCTGACGATCGTGGCTGCCGTCGTGTCGGTCGCCGAGACTCTGCGCGCGCTGATTCGCTACCTGCGCAAGCCGGCGGCCGCACCGCACGAAGTATCCGTGGCGGTTCCCGTGCCGGCGGCGGCCCCGCCTGGGCCGGGGCCACGCCAGGTCAGCGCCGCGCCCGCTTCCGTCCCTGATAGGCGCTGACGCCCCACTCGACCGCCAGGCGGACGGGGTGGAAGTCCAGCGGGAGGCGCGCCGGCGTCCCCACCAGCGCCTCGCGCTCGATCGCGCGCTCGAGCGCGTGCGCGAAGTCGCGGTCCCGGCAGTAGAGGTCGACCTCTTCGTAGTCGCCGTGCGACAGGACCGTGAAGTTGGTCGACCCGACGGTGGCCCAGGCGCCGTCGCCCACGATGGCCTTGCCGTGCACCATCGTCGGGTGCAGCGCGATGCGCAGGTTCTCGGGGCTTCCGGTGCGGCGCATGACGGCCGCGCAGGCGGCCAGGTTCAGGTCCCCGCCGACGTTGGCGCGCGCGGCGGTCACCAGCGTGACCCGAACGCCACGGCGGACGGCGGCCACCAGGGCCTCCGTCGCCGCCGGATCGCCGAGGTAGGCCATCGCGATCGTCAACCGTTCGCGCGTCTGGTTGATGAGGTCCAACCGCTGCGCCGCCATCGACTCGCCGGTCAGCGCGCACCCGCGCATCGAGTGGAGCAGGTAGTCGAACGGCCGCGTCGGGTCGAAGCAGGCGCGCCCCTCGTACCGGTCGGCCAGGCGGTGGGCCGCGCCGCCGCCGGACACTTCGACCATGAAATCGATGTTCACGTGGCGGAAGTCGTCGCCGATCCCCATCCCGCCCAGGATCACCTTCTCGTCGTCGAACACGTACAGCTTCGAGTGGTCGAAGCGCCTCTCGCTGACCAGTCGCACGCGCGGGTGGGCGCGCAGGGCGTCGGCCACCGGGCTGGGGGTCTGCCGCAGCGAACCCCACCGTCCATAGAAAATCATCAAGGACAGCGTCCCGAGTCGCGGGATCAGCTGGATGTCCTTGTGAAACAGGCTCTGCTTGGTGGCCTCGAAGTACTCGTAGTAGGCGCCGACGTGGTCCTTGATGATCGTGATGGCGACGCCGCGGTCGGCCGCCGCCAGCAGGGCCGCGGCCAGATCGCGGCCCGTCTGGTCGTCACGCCACTCGAACGCGCGCACGACGACGCTTCGCCGGGCCGTCGCGATCCGCTCGAAGATTCGAGCATAGGCGGTCGGGCCACCAGCCAACAGCTCGAACGTCGCGCGGGGACGGAGCTCGGCCGCCGGAGCGGCGACAGGGTACGACGACATCGGGGGGCGAAATCTAGTACATGCCCCGGTCGGGCCGCAAACCCGGAATCTCTCGACTATTCACGGCTGACCTCCCGGGCCCATTCCCGGTAGCGGGCATAGAACGCCCGCTTTTCTTCCGGGTAGATGGGGATCCAGGCGGTCGCCGCATACCCGAACATCCAGAAGAAGAGCACGTCGAACACGTAGGCGGGCGCCACCACGAACGCCACGATGGGAGACGCCAGGAACGCGAACGACAGGATCTTGACGTACCACTGCATCCGGCGGCGGCCGCGGTGAGTCATGTACGGGATCGGGAACAGGTTCAAAAGTGCAAACGCGGTGATCACCACCGCCCCGGTGGCGTAGCGGGCCGGGTTCAGCGCAAAGAACAGGTTCGAGAGGACGAACGCCGCGGCGCCGTAGCCGCTGACCGTGCGCGGCAGGCCGCAGTACATCAGCGGGTCGCCGAGCTTGGCGACGGAGAACAGGGCCTGCCGGATGGTCGCGCAGGTGACGATCAACGACATGAGCGCGATCCCGCCGGCCCGATGACCGCCCTGGGTATAGACCGCGTAGACCAGCACGGCCGGGGCGATCGCCTGGGTGAAGTGGTCGGTCGCGGTGTCGAGCTCGCTGCCGAACGCGTTGGACGTCTTGGTCAGGCGCGCGACCGGCCCGTCCAGCGTGTCGCCCAGCAGGTACCCGAGCAGAAGCGCGGTCCCGGCGGCGACGAAGCGCCCCTCGACCGTGAGCACGATGGCCCCGACCCCGCCCAGGAGGTTGATCATCGTGAAGAGGTCCTTCACGCCGAACGGCCCGAATCTCCAACGCATTTTGTGCGCCGGAGACTACCAGGTTCCGCCGGCGCCGATCAGCCCACGCCGATTTCAGTCGCCAGCTTCGCCAGGGTTGCGTCTGCCGTCCAGAGGCGATTGCCATCGACGAGGGCCGAAGCCAGCAGGTGCGCGTCGATCCAGCCGATGCCGCGGCCGGCGATGCGGCGGGAACGGACGAACGTGACGACTTCTTCGTGGGGCAGCACCGCCGCCTGAGACATGGCACGGTAGTCAGTCAGAAGCCTCGCACGCCCACCGCGCTCGCCGATCAGAAGCTCGCCGTATACCAGAGCGTGGCCCAAGACGTCGTCGCGCTCGAGCAGCCGATCCAGCTGCGACGCGAACGGTTCTCGGTCAGCCAGGAACCGGATCCAGACCGACGTATCGACGAGAACCATCAGGCCGCGCGGCGCTTCCGCGGCGACGGTTCACGGGTGCGAGCGACGTCCTTCGCTTCAGGCTCTGAACCGCGCAACGCACGTAGACGTTGGTAAGCAGCGTGGCGCACCAGCGCTTCGAGCCCGAGGCGAATCGTTTCGGTGTCCGTCGAAGCCCGCGTCGCAGCGCGCGCTTCGGCCAGCAGCCGATCGTCGACATGCAGCGTCTTCTTCATATGGACGAATATACCATCTCCATCGGTATCGATCGTCAGCCAAGGGATGAGCTGGCCGCGGCCGCGCGGGCATGGTGGAGGGAGCCGGTCATAATCGACGCGTGAACGACGATTCCCACGATTGCGACGTGGCGGCCGCGTTTGATGGACAGGCGGCACAGTTCGAGATGGCGCCGGTCCAGAGCGATCCAGCGATGCTGGCGCGACTTGTGGCGTTCGCGGCATTTCCTCCCGGAACCAGCGTCCTGGATGCCGGCTGCGGGCCGGGCCTGGTGTCGGAGGCGCTCGCCGCCGCGGGGAACCAGGTGTTGGGAGTCGACCTTTCTTCGGAGATGATCCACCGCGCGCAGAATCGCTGCGCCCGGTTTGGCGAGCGCGTGTCGTTTCAGCAGGGGTCGGTGGTGGACGTGTCCGCGGACGCGCGCTTTGGAGGCGCGGTGTCGCGGTACGTCCTTCATCACGTCCTGGACCCGGCGGAGTTCGTGCAAGCGCAGGTCGCGCATCTGGAACCGGGCGGCGTCCTGATCGCCTGCGACCACACGACCGATCCGGCGCCTGCCCAGGCCGAGGCGCACCAGGCGATCGAGAAGGCGCGCGATCTCACCCACACCCGAAACCTGACGACCGGCGAGCTGCTGGACCTGTTTGCGCTGGCGGGGTTGACGGAGCTGTCCTCGCGCGAAGAGGGCTTCTCGCTGGACTTCGACGAATGGTTCGATCGCGGCACGCCCGCGGCACCTAAGAACGAGGTCCGCGCCCAGGTGCTGGCGTGCCGCGCCCGCGGCTTTACTGCCGCGGAGCAGCCCGGGGGCGCCGTCACCATCAGCTGCTGGCGCTCCTACGTTCGCGGCGTCAAGCCGTAGTCGAATCGTTCCGATCAACCAGCAGCCGGGCGCTCATCTCGGCGGCGACGCCGTAGGCCAGGTGGGCGGCGGCGCCGCGCGCGTGAACCTTCCAGCTGAAAGCGCGCGGGCCCGGCGTCAGGCCGGCCAGGGGGACCATCAGCTCGTCGACGACGACGAAGAAAAGCGCGCCGAAGCCCAGCCCGCCGCCCCAGCGCAGAAGCGGAAACCGGCGGCGGAGAGCCAGGTAGGCCGGGCCACCCAGGAACCCGAAGACCTTGTGAAAGCGCCAGCCCCAGCGCCCGATTTGGTCGTCGCTCAGGTCGCGCCCGAATCGCGTGGCCATCCTTTCGATGGCGCGCTCGTACGCGTGCCGGTTTCCGCGCACGGCGTTCTCCCGCGCCCGCGTCCGTCTGCTCTCGCCTTCATAAAGAGCAATGCTCAGCCAGTCTAGCGCCTGGGTGGCGCAGAGCCCGACCACCAACCCTTTCAAGATCCCGCGCGCCGCCGCTTTTGCCATCGAAGCCTCCAGTGGCATTCGTGGGGCGCCGTCGCGCAGGCTGCAAGGGGCTCCGGCTCATGATCACGGACGACCCTGATTTAGCCGCGCCCGGTCGCGTGCTAACCTCCGCATCCTGCACACGGTCACGGGCAATATCGTCGGGCTCAAGCCGAGCCAGAAGCATGCGCTGGAGCGCGTCTACCGCCGGCGCGTGAAGCCTTCCGAGGTCGCTTCGGCCGAGCTGGCGACGTATCTGTGCGCGGTCTCGCGCGAGATCGAGCGCCAGGTCGGCATCCTGGTCGACCGGCGGGGCGAGATCGAGCACGTCTTCGTCGGGGATGCCTCGCGCATCAACCTGCCGGAGATCGGGCGTCTACGCGCGGGGCGCGGGCGCTTCCGCGGGCTTCGCCTGGTCCACACCCACCTGCGCAACGAGCCGCTGACCCGGGACGACCTGGTCGACCTGGCGCTGCTGCGGCTCGATCTCGTGGCGGCGATCGGGCTTCTGCCCGACGGGCGTCCGGCGGACCTGCACGTCGCCCACCTGTTGCCGCCCGCCGACGGGCAGGCCATAGAACCCTGGCGGATCCTTCCGACGGAGCCGTTTCACCGCAGCGCGCTGGACGCCGCTGCGCTGATCGACGCGCTGGAGGACGAGTTCGAGCGGGTTGCGCCGGCGGCCGTCGCGACGGACACGCGCCCGCGTGCGCTGCTGGTCGTCGTCGACTTGAAGCGGAAGCGGCCGAAGGGCATGCCCGGAGGCCAGGGCGCCGACACCAGCGGCCGGGTCAACGAGCTGCGCGAGCTTTGCCACACGGCGGGCGTGCGTGTCATGGGTGTCGTCGAGCAACACCGCCCCGAGCCAGACCCCAAGTACCTGGTCGGTCGCGGCAAGCTGGAACAGGTGCTGATCCGCGCGATGCAGCTGGACGCCAACGCGCTGATCTTCGATCCCGACCTGACGCCGATCCAGGCCCACGCCATCGCCGACTTCACCGACCTCAAGGTGATCGACCGGACGATGCTGATCCTGGACATCTTCGCCCAGCGCGCGAAGAGCCGCGACGGCAAGCTGCAGGTGGAGCTGGCGCAGCTGCGCTACCGCCTGCCGCGCCTGCACGAGAAGAACACGATGATGAGCCGCCTCACCGGCGGCATCGGCGGGCGCGGCCCCGGCGAGACCAAGCTGGAAGAGAACCGGCGGCGCGCGCGTGAGCGCATTCACCGGCTGGAAAAAGAGATCGACCGCTATGGCGAGCAGCGCGCCGGGCGACGGGCCGAGCGCGTGCGGCGCGGGCTGCCCGTCGTCGCAATCGTCGGCTACACGAACGCCGGCAAATCGACGCTGCTGAACACGCTGACCGGCAGCGAGGTGCTGGCCGAGGACAAGCTGTTTGCGACGCTGGACCCCACGACGCGGCGCCTGCGATTCCCGCGCGAGCGCGAGATCATCCTGGCCGACACGGTCGGCTTCATTCGCGATCTGCCGCAGGACCTGGCGCGCGCGTTCCGCGCGACGCTGGAGGAGCTTGACCAGGCGGACCTGCTGGTCCACGTCGTCGACGCGTCCGACCCCGCCAACGAACAGCAGATCGCCGCCGTCGAGAAGATCCTGGGCGAGCTGGGCCTGGCCGAGACGCCCCGCCTGCTGGTCTGGAACAAGGTCGACTTGCTGTCCCCCGAAGAGCAAGCGCAGCTGCCGCGGGGAGATCGCAAGACACCCGCGGTGCTGGTCTCAGCGCAGGACCGGGATTCGACCGGACCCCTGCTGGACGCGATCGAGTCCGCGTTGTGGCGCGAGGGGCGGCTGACGGACGGCGCCCCGCGGTCACCCGCGGAGGCGCACCCGGCATGAGCTGGCTGACGTGGGCGGGGGCCGTGCTGGTCTTGCTCGGCGTCCTCATCTTGGTCCACGAGCTGGGGCACTTCGTCTTCGCCCGCCTGTTCGACGTCAAGGTGCTTCGGTTCTCGCTGGGGTTCGGCCCCAAGCTGTTCGGGTTCACGCATCACGAGACCGAGTACCGCCTGTCGCTGGTGCCGCTGGGCGGTTACGTGCGGCTCCTGGGCGAAGATCCCGGCGAGCCGATTCCGCCCGTCGACCGGCCGCGCGCGCTGGCGGCCAAGCCGCTGTGGCAACGCTACACGGTCGTCATCGCGGGGCCGATGTTCAACCTGCTGCTGCCGCTGCTGATTTACTTCGTCCACTATGCCGGCCAGCGCACGCTGCTGCCGCCGACGATCGGCACGGTTCTGCCGGGGCTACCGGCCGCGACCGCTGGTCTCTTGCCCGGCGATCGCGTCGAGTCGGTGAACGGCCGCCGCGTCCGCTACTGGGAAGAGCTGGAACGTCTCATCTCCGATTCGTCCGGCAAGACGCTGCGCTTCGGGATCCGCCGCGGCGTCGACGCCGAAGAGCGCGACGTGACGCCGACCGAGCTGGAACGCCTGGGCCCCCTGCACACACGTGAGCGGGTCGGCTGGATCGGCGTGTCGCCGCGGTTTCACCTGCCCGAGATCGGCGTCATCGACCCGGCTTCCCCGGCCGCGCAGGCGGGCCTGAAGACGTTCGACTTCATCACGGCCGTCGGCGGCGTGCCCGTGGGGACCTGGACGGAGTTCGCGAACGCGCTGGAGCACGTGGGCGCGGCGCCGCTGCGTCTCAACTACCTGCGCGGCGGCTACTCGTCGGTGTCGTTCGCCGACATCGAGATTCAGGAGCCCGGCTCGGCGACGGTCATCCCCGCCGCCGTCGCCGACGCGACGGGTCGCCGCCACTACGAGACCGGCATCCTGTCCGCCGAGCTGTTCGTCTTCTCCGTGGAGCCGGGCAGTCCCGCCGACCAGATTGGCCTCCGCCGCGGCGACCAGATCGAGACGCTGGACGGCGCTCCGCTGCCCCACTGGGACGTTCTGCGCGAACGGCTGGCCGACCACCCCGAGCGCACGTTCAAGCTGGGCTGGCGCTCGCCCGGCGGCGAGCACCGCGAGGCCAGCTTCCGCCAGGAGGTCCGGTCCGAGCTGGACGCCTACCGGCAGGACGAGCAGCACCTGGTCTTCGGCGCGCTCAGCCGGCTGGCGTGGAAAACCGACCCGCCGGTCCCGATCACGAACCGGTTCGGCTATGCGCTGAGCCACGCGTTCGAGCGCACCGGACAGATCATCTTCGCGATGACCTACGGCTTCGGCCAGATCGTGCGCGGGCGCGTGCCCCTGACGACGCTGGGCGGGCCCATCATGATCGGTTACGCGGCGGGGGTCGCCGCCGAGCAGGGCTTCGACCAGTACCTGTGGCTGATGGCGCTCATCAGCATCAACCTGGCGTTGCTGAACTTCCTGCCGGTTCCGATCCTGGACGGCGGCCTGCTGGTCTTCTTCACGCTGGAGCTGTTCAAGCGCCGTCCGCCGTCGCCGCGCGCGCGCGAAATCGCGACCTACGTCGGTCTGGTCGTGGTCGTCACGTTGATGTTGTTTGCGATGCGAAACGACGTCGTCCGGTATCTTCTGCCCCGATGAGCTCGCCGTCCCTGTTCCTGTGTCTGGATACGTCCACCCCGACCGCCCGCGTGGCCGTGATCGACGCCGACGCGCAGGTCCGGTTTTCCGCCGAGGTCACGGCCGATCGCCACGCCGGCCACCTCATGCCGCTCTGCGCGCAGGCGCTGCAGGCGGTCGCTGTCGCGCCGGGCGACCTGGCGGGAATCGCCTGCGGCGGCGGCCCGGGGAGCTTCACGGGGCTGCGCATCGGGCTGGCGGCCGCGAAGGGGTTGGCCCTGCCGACGGGGGTGCCGCTCTACGTGGTCTCGTCGCTGGAGGCGCTGGCGCTGGACATCTTGGGCGCGGGTAACAACACGGCGCTCCCCTGCCTCGACGCAGGCAAGGGGGAGGTCTACGTCGGCGCGTACGCCGCCGACGCTGAACGGCTCGTACGCGAGCTTGCCCCGTCGGTGCGCGTGCAGCCGGCCGAGGTCGCGGGCTGGGCAGCCGCGCTGGGCGCGGCCGTCGTCGCCGGAAACGGCGCCGCTCGGTACCGCGATCGGCTCGGCACCCTGAAGGTCGTCGGCGTGGCCGGCCCCAGCGCTGTCTCCGTCGGCCGCCTGGCCCTGCTGCAGCGCGCCCGTGGTGAGGCCGCCGACCTGGCCGCGGTGGTCCCGTCTTACGGCCGCCCGCCGGATATCACGACCAAGAAGGCCTGACGCTACGGCGGCGGCGCGCACCGGTTACTCCGGCACGCGTAACCCTCGTCCGTCCGGCAGAGGGCGTCCGATGCACATCCGAGCTGGCACCACGTCGTGCTGATGTTCCCGAACGGATCGAAGCTGGGGGTCGCCGCCGTGCAGACCTCCGGACCCGCCTCGGAGCAATCGAACGCGTCGTGGCACGGCGCCGTGCAGTACCCACCCGGGCGCGAGACGTCGCACTTGAACCGCGAGTCGTATTTCCCGCAGTCGAAGTCCGTCTGGCACGGGCCGCCCGTCAGGGGGGGACAGGCGGGACACCCGGCCAGCGCCGAGTTGTCGAACGTCTCGCAGGTGGCGTGCTGGAGCGCGGTCGCCACGCAGGTGGTCTGGGCGGCCAGGTTGGGGCAGTAGGGCGACGGTCCGATGCCGGGCGCGTAGTGGCCGCCGTAAACGCAGACCTGTGCGCAGGGCAGCGCCTCGGCCGTCGCGCCGCGGCAGCTGTTCCACTTTTCGCACAGGAGCTCGCAGGGGGATTTGCCAGACGTCGCCGCAGACCCGCTCGACCCGCCGCAGGCCGCCAATGGGGCGGCAAGGCACAACATGACAAGCAAATTGCGCATCGTCGTGCCAGGGTCGCGCCGAATCAAGCACCGCGCAAGGGTGTGCTAACCTCCGCGGCTTCGCCGGAGCTCTTCCATGAACGTGCAGCTGTTCGACACCACCTTGCGCGACGGAACTCAGAGCGAGGGTCTGTCCCTCTCGGTCGAGGACAAGCTGAAGATTGCGCGGATTCTGGACGGCTTCGGCATCCACTACATCGAGGGCGGGTACCCGGGGTCGAACCCGAAGGACGTCGAGTTCTTCCAGCGCGCCAAGTCGCTGAACCTGCGCCACGCGAAGCTCACGGCGTTCGGGATGACGCGCAAGGCAGGCGGCCGCGCCGAGGGAGATCCCATCCTGCGCGCGCTGGTCGACGCGCAGACGCCCGTCGTGTGTGTCGTCGGTAAGTCCTGGACTCTGCACGTCACCGAGGTCTTGGGGACGACGCTGGACGAGAACCTGGCGATGATTCGCGACAGCGTCGCCTACCTGAAGCAGCAGGGGCGCGAGGTGGTCTACGACGCCGAGCACTTCTTCGACGGCTTCCGCGCCGACCCCAGCTACGCGCTGGCCACGCTGAAGGCGGCCGCCGACGCGGGCGCCGACTGGCTCGCGCTGTGCGACACGAACGGCGGAACCCTGCCGTCGGCGATCGCGGAGGTCGTGACCGCCGTGCGCGCCGCCGTGCCGACGCGGCTGGGGATTCACACCCACAACGACAGCGACCTGGCCGTCGCCAACGCGCTGTCGGCGGTGGAGGCCGGCTGCCTCATGGTGCAGGCCACCATCAACGGCTGGGGCGAACGGTGCGGCAACGCCAACCTCATCTCGATCATCCCGGCGCTGCAGCTGAAGATGGGCCGTCGCTGCGTGCCCGACGAGAACCTGGCCCGCCTGACGGACCTGTCACGCACGATCAGCGAGATCGCCAACATTCGCCCGCGCGCGCACCAGCCCTACGTCGGGCGGTCGGCGTTCGCGCACAAGGGCGGCATGCACGTCGCCGCCGTCGAGAAGGTGGCGGCTAGCTACGAGCATGTTCCGCCCGAGCGGGTCGGCAACGCGCGGCACATCGTGGTCTCCGAGCTGTCCGGCCGCGGCAACATCCGGATGCGCGCCGGCGAGCTGGGGATCGACCTGCGCGGCGCCGAGAAGACGCTGCTCGAGCGGGTCAAGGACCTCGAGAGCCAGGGGTACCAGTTCGAGGCAGCCGAGGGGTCGTTCGAGCTGCTCAGCCGGCGCAGCAAGGCCGACTACGCGCCGCCGTTCGAGGTGCTGGACGTGGTGGTGATCTCCGAGCGGCGCCGCGGCAATTCGATGTTCGCCGAGGCGACGGTCAAGCTGCGCATCGGCGCCGAGACGGTGCACACGGTCGCAGAGGGCGAGGGCCCGGTTCACGCGCTGGACGGCGCTTTTCACAAGGCGCTGAACCCGCACTTTCCGCTGGTGCGCGACGTCCACCTGGTCGACTACAAGGTCCGCATCCTGGACCCGGAGGCCGCCACCGGCGCGCGCACGCGCGTGTTGATCGAGGCCGGCCGGGGGGACGAGCGCTGGAGCACGATCGGCGTGTCGCCCAACATCATCGAGGCGAGCGCCACGGCGCTGGCCGACGCGATGGAGCTGCCTCTGGCCCGCGCCGCTGCCGCGGCCGGTACCCGCGCGGCTGCTGTCTGACTCAGTTCGGAAACGCGTCGATGTGGGCGTCGATCCATGTCAGCCGCGCCGTCAAGAACGCGCGCAGCTTCGCGACCTCGTCGGCGTACGAGCTGACCGGGTACAGCGTGTACGGCGCGTAGGTCTTCTTGAAATCGATCTGCGCCAGCGGCCACACCGCGAAGTTCTGCGCGACGTCGTCCGCAGTCAATGTCACCTGGTAATCGTCCAGCCGCGCCAGCAGGACGGCCGTGGCCAGCGGCCCGGCCCGCAGCTCGCGCCAGCGCGGCCCCAGCCGCTGGACGATGTCAGGCACCGCGGACAGCGCGCGCGACAGGTTGGTGTCGTGGATGATCCAGCCGCTCGGCTGGTCGTTGGGGGGAACGCTCTGGTCGCCCTGCACGGTCGGCTGCCCCAGCGACAGGTCGAAGTCCCACGGGATCAAGCGAGCCCGCCCACCCGCGTCGCGGCTGAAATAGACGCTGAGGTTGTAGGCGTCGATGTTCTTCATCATCTCTTCCACCAGCACCCAGTCGACGGCGGCGTCGCGATCCAGCACCGTCAACAGGCCGGCGCTGGGATCGTTGGGGCTGGCGAGCGCGGTCCCGAGCGCGTTCAACCAGGCCTGCACCCCGGCGAGCTGCGCGGTCGTCGCCTTCTCCTGGTTCGGGTAGACGAGCTCCCAGTGGCTCTCGTCGCCGACGGACAGCATGGCCGCGCCGCCTGAGTCCTGCTTGATGATGAAGCTCTTGCCCGTGCCGTCGTCGGCCGCGATGACGACCCGGTCGTCGTCACGTTTGATCTTCTCCTCCAGGCGATACAGGCCCTGCGGCTTTCCGTTGAGGGTCAACGTGCAATAGCGCCCCTCCGCGGCGTAGTGCAGCCCGCCCAGGCCGCGAAACGTGTCGAACACCAGCGCGTTGCGCATGAACGATCGATCAGCCCACATTCCGTCGAGGATCCAGTCCGACTCCTTGCCCATCTGCAGGAAGTCGGTCGCCTTCGTGGCGCCGGTGGCGTCGCGCAGCTCGATCGAATAGTTCTTCTTCGGAAAGCTGAGTGACGAGCGGCCGTGCAGCTCGACCCCGGCGTGGTCGTCGAACTCGCTGACGCCCTGGCCGTCCGCCAGCGAAAACGTGCAGGTGATCTTGGGTTCGTTCGGGATCGTCTTGTCGCAGGCGATGGCGATCCGGCACAGCGCCGGCGGTGGGGCGGGCGGCCCATCCGCCCGGCTGTCGCTCCCCGCGTCGGGGTGGGGGAGGGCGCCGTCCCGCGACGTGGGCGCGTCGCGGCCGGCGTCCGCCGCATCGTGGGTCGCGGCGTCGACGGCCGGGGGGTGCGCATCCGGCTGCGAGCGCGCCGCATCGGGCAGGGGCCGGTCCTCGCGCGCCGTGGCGTCCACGCGCGGTGGCGCCGTGTCCGGCTGCTGGGCGGCATCCACGCGCTGGGCCGCGGCGTCCGCCGACTGTCCGTCGGCGGTCGACCACCCGGCGTCTCGCGCCACGAGCCCGGCCGCCGGACGCCCGCAGCCAGTCGTCACCTGCAGGGTGGCGAGCACGCCCAGCGCGCGGAGCCACCAGCCAGCGGTCCGCTTGAGCGCAAGACGCATCGACCAGAGAACCTGACAACGGACGGGCCGCGCGGAAGAGCGGCCGGATGCGCCTGGCTCAATCTGACGACAGGCGGGCGGCCTCGGCGACCAGTCCGTCCAGAAATCCCGCCACCGGTTTGGTGCGCTTCAGCGTGGCGCGGCAGGCCAAACGGACGTCGATCGACGGGACGTCTGCCGCTTCGACCGCCAGATGGCGGCGGTCGTCCCCGCGCAACGCGAGGCCCGGCACGAGCCCGATCCCCAACCCCTGCCGCACGTAGGAGAGCAGCAGCGACACGCTGGGGACGTCGATCGTCGACAGCGGCCGCAGGCGCAGCCGCCCCAGCAGCTCGTCCAGGATGCGGCGCCCCTGGCTGCCGGCGCCCAGCCGCAGCAGGGGTTCCCGGCCAAGCCGGGCCCGAATGGGCTCGCGCCGCCGCCCCGGCGCCCGCGGCGCGATCCAGAAGAAGCGCTGGGCGCACAGGCGCGTCTCGTCCGGGCCCGCGGGCCTATCCGTGCTGATCATGGCGACGTCCACCTGCCCGGCAGCGGCCAGTCGGCCCGCCTCGATCGAGTTGGTGGTCGTGATCTCGAACCGCAGCGGCGCCCCCTCGGCGAACAGGCGGCGCAACACGGGCAGCAGCAGCGCCTCCCCCAGGTAGTCGCTGGCGGCGATGCGCAACGTCGTCACCCGTGCGGCCGTCATCTCGCCCAGCAGCGCCTCCAGCGAGGCGGCTTCGTCGAAGAGGCGGGTCAGGCTGCCCAGCAGCGCCTCGCCGGCGGCGCTGGGGCGGATGCCGCGGCCGACCTACTCGAACAGGGCCACCCCGAAGCGGGCCTCGATCCGCCGGATCTGCTGCGAAACGGCCGAGGCGGTCTTGTGCAGCCGGCGCGCCGCCTCACCGACGGACCCGGTCTGGGCCACCACCAGCGCGTCGTGAAAGGCCGGAATCAGGGCCGCGTCCATAGTTAAGTTAAACTTAACGAATGCCGCCGGGGTTGTCACTGGACGGGCTACCGGCGGCTGGTCCAAGGTGGACCCCATGAAGCCCCGCACCATGTTCGAGAAGATCTGGGACGCCCACCTGGTTCGGCCGCCCACCGCGGACACGCCGGCCATCCTGTACGTCGACCTGCACCTCGTCCACGAGGTCACGTCGCCCCAGGCGTTCACCTGGCTGCGCGAGCGCGGGCTGAAGGTGCGGCGCCCCGAACGGACGGTCGCGACGATGGACCACTCGACGCCGACGACGCCGCGCGGGCGCGACGGGAAGATTCCGATCCTGGACAACGCCGCCGCCGCGCAGATCGCGACGCTGGAAAAGAACTGCGCGGAGTTCGGCATCGAGCTTCACGCGCTGGGCACCGACGGGCAGGGCATCGTTCACGTCATCGGCCCCGAGATGGGGCTCACCCAGCCGGGCGAGGTCATCGTGTGCGGCGACAGCCACACCAGCACGCACGGCGCGTTTGGTGCGCTGGCGTTCGGTATCGGCACCAGCGAGGTGTCCCACGTGCTGGCGACGCAATCGCTGCTGCAGCAGCCGCCCAAGACCCTGGCCGTCACCGTCGAGGGGCAGCTGCGCCCCGGTGTCACCGCCAAGGACATCATCCTGGCCGTCATCGCCCGCCTGGGAATCGGCGGCGGGACCGGCTACGTCATCGAGTACCGCGGCTCAGCCATCCGGGCCCTGTCGATGGAAGAGCGCATGACCGTCTGCAACATGTCGATCGAGGCGGGTGCCCGGGCCGGCATGATCGCCCCCGACGAGACTACCTTCGCCTATCTCGAGGGGCGGGCGCGCGCGCCGCAGGGGGCCGCCTGGGACCGCGCCGTGGCCGCCTGGCGGCAGCTGCCGTCGGACGAGGGCGCGACCTTCGATCGCGAGGAGAAGTTCGACGCCTCGACGCTGGAGCCGATGATCACGTACGGGACGAACCCCGGCATGGGCATCCCGATCTCGGCGGACATCCCCGCGCCCTCGAACGCCACCGCCGCCAAGGCGCTGGCCTACATGGGACTGACCGGCGAGAAGCGGCTGGCCGGGCACAAGGTTGACGTGGTGTTCATCGGCAGCTGCACGAACTCGCGCCTCTCGGACCTGCGGGCTGCCGCCACGGTGTTCAAGGGGCGCAAGGTGGCCGACGGCGTTCGCACGCTGGTGGTCCCCGGGTCGCAGGCGATCAAGAAGGCCGCCGAGGCCGAGGGCCTCGACCGCGTGTTCACGGACGCCGGCGCCGAGTGGCGCGAGGCCGGCTGTTCGATGTGCATCGCGATGAACGGCGACCAGCTGAAGCCCGGGCAGTACGCGGTCAGCACCAGCAACCGCAACTTCGAGGGCCGGCAGGGCGCGGGCGGGCGCACGTTCCTGGCCAGCCCACTCACCGCGGCCGCCGCCGCCGTCACCGGCCGCGTCACCGACGCGCGCGAGCTGATTTAAGGAGAACGCACCATGGAACGCATGGACATCATCACCTCGAAGACCGTCGTTCTGCCCGTCGAGAACGTCGACACCGACCAGATCATCCCGGCGCGCTTTCTGAAGGCGACCAGCAAGGTGGGCCTCGGCAGCAAGCTGTTCGCCGACTGGCGTTTCGACGCCGAGGGGAAGCCGAAGCCGGACTTCATCCTCAACCGCCCCGAGGCTGCGGGCGCCAGCATCCTGGTTGCCGGCGACAACTTCGGGTGCGGTTCGTCGCGCGAGCACGCGCCGTGGGCGCTGGTCGACTACGGTTTCCGCGCCGTCATCAGCACGTCGATCGCCGACATCTTCCGAAACAATTCCTTGAAGAACGGGTTCATCCCGGTCGTCGTCGACGCCGCGTCGCACGCCAAGCTGCTGGCCGCGCCGGGCGCGTCCGTCACCATCTCGGTGAAGGACCAGACCGTGACGCTGCCCGACGGTGCCAAGGTCACTTTCCCGATCGACCCGTTCGCCCGGTACTGCTTGCTGCAGGGCGTGGACGAGCTGGAGTTCCTGCTGTCGCAGGAGAAGGAAATCGCGGCCTTCGAGTCACGGCTGAGTCAGTGATTTCCTGACATTGATCCATGCCTCGGGCCGGCGGTATCATCGACGCTGACGGAGGCTCGGGGCATGGAAAAAGTCCGCGTGGATCCGGAATCGGCGTCGGTGCAGATGGTTCGGTTGCGCGAGCGGCACGGCGAGCTCGAACGGCGGCTCGCCCAGCTGGAACGTCACCTGTCGCTGACTCCCGACGAGCAGGTCGAGCGGATCCAGCTGAAAAAGGAAAAGCTGCGCACGAAGGATCTGCTGCAGCGCCTGAGCGCGGTTCGCGCGCCATAGCGCGGTCATGAACGAGGCGGAGCAAGCCGCCTTCATCGAACGTCTCCGGCGGTCGGGCATCCGCGTCGACCGGGAGGGGAGGTTCATTCACGAGGGCGCCGAAGTCACCCACGAGGGCTTCAAGCGCGCCCTCTTCAGATGGCTCGATCGCCTCCCGGATGGCCGCTACGTCCTTCGCCTCGACGAGCGCCGGTTCGCCTACCTGGACGTCGACGACACGCCGCTCGTCGCCCGCGCCGCCCGCATCGACCCCTCTGGCGCGATCTGGCTGGCGCTCTCGGACGGCACCGACGAACAGCTGGACCCGCGCGCGCTCACCGTGGATGCCGAAGGCACCCTCCGCGCTTCTGTCCGCGGCGGTCACCTCGAAGCCCGGCTCGCCAGCTCCGCCCTCGCCGCGCTCTCGGACCTGCTGTCCGACACCGCCGACGGGCAGGCCACCCTTCGGACGGCCGCGGGCCCGGTTCCCATCGCGCGTCGCTAGGCCGGCGCGGTCGGCAGGGTCACCTCCAGGCGGGCACCCCCCAGCGGCGACGGCTGGCCGCTGACGTGAACGTCGCCGCCGTGGTCCAGCACGATCTTGCGGACGATGGCCAGGCCCAGGCCCGTGCCGTGCTCCTTCGTCGTCATGTAGGGGTCGAAGATCCGTTCGCGCGCATCCGCCGAGACGCCCGGGCCGTTGTCGTCGACGGTGAGGACCGCGGTGCCCTCGTGCGTCCGGGCCTCGATCCGCACCTGCGGCTCGTGCCCGGCCTCGCTGGCGGCATGAATGGCGTTCTCGACCAGGTTGGCGAGCACGCGGCGGATCAGCATCTTGTCGCACATCGCGGGCACCGGAACGCCGCGCGTGACTCGCAGCGCGCTCTGCCATTCGGGGTGCGCGCGCGCAAAATCATCGACGACCTGGCCCAGGTCGACAGCCACCGGTTCGACCTTCGGCAGCTTCGCGAACGCGGAGAAGTCGTCCACCAGCCGCCGGATGACGCCCACCTCCTCGTTCATGATCTCCTGCGCGGTGCCGAGCAGGCGCTGGTACTGCGGATCGTCGCCGCGGTACTTCGAGGCCAACTCCTGCACGGCCAGCTGGATCGGCGTCAGCGGGTTCTTGATCTCGTGCGCCAGCCGCCGCGCCACCTCTTGCCACGCCGACAGCTTCTGCAAGTACCCGAGGCGCGAGCGAGCCTCCGACAGCTCGGCGACCATGCGATCGAACGCGCGCCCCAGGTCGTCCAGCTCGTCGGAGCCGCGCGGGGCCACCCGGACGGTCAAGTCCCCCTCGCCGACCCGGCGCGCCGCCTCGCTCAGCGTCGCCACCCGTCCCGTCGCGCGCCGCGCGATGAAGAGGCCGAGGCCGCCCGCGACGACCAGGACACCCACCAGCGCGACGCCCAGGCCGTGAAAGATCTTGGGGAGCACCACCGGCAGCAGCCGATCGAGCTCGCGCTCCTCCTCCATCGCCGCGCGCAGCGCCAGAAAGTTCGAGTAGATCTCGCGGGGGATCCCGAACGTCAGCTCCAGCAGCCGCGGCTCGCCCGGCTGCCCCTTCGGCGCGGGCAGCGCCACCAGGCTGGGCGGCGCCTCGCGCGCCTCGGCGATGATGTTGGCGGGAGCCGACCATTCCTCGACGACGCGCGTGCCGGACAGGATGCGCGCCCGCAGCAGGTCCGGCACGTCGGCCAGCTCGTTCGCGTGCTCGACCGGGTCCGCCCCGATCTCCGCCGCGCGCTCGCGAAAGCCGTCCTTCATCTGCTCGAAGTAGGCCTTGTAGACGTCGACGGCGCCGCCCAGCGACTGCCGGATTCCCTCCTGATGCTGCTCGGTGATGGCCTCGATGCGGCCGATGGTGACTGACATCAGATACGCCGCGGCGCCCAGCGGCAGCGACGCGACGACGAACAGCGCGATCAGGATCTTCCACTCGAAACGGCCAGGGAGCCGCAATAGCTTCATGGGCTTCTCCTCACGGGCGCAGGCGGGCGCGGTGGCGGCGGGGCAACCCCGAACGGCTGCGAGACGAACCGGACCTGGCGCTCGCTGTCTTCAATCCGCGGGTTCACGAAGATGCTGACGAACGAACCGAAGAAGCTGTCGCCGGCCCCCAGGCGGCGCTGCCCGTGTGACGGCTGCACCAGCCAGCGGCGCACCTCGATGAGAAGGTCCTCGGAGATGGGGTTCAGGTCGCCGCGCACGGCCACGACGTACCGGCCGTTGGCGGGCAGCTGCCCCACCTGAGCGACCGGGAAGTCGACCAGCACCGCCGTCCGGGTGATGGCCTCTTCAGGCGTGGCGGCCATCCCGCGCTGCTCGGGCGACGCGTTGGCCGCCGTCCGCAGCGCGAACTTTTCGTCCCAGATGTCGTACAGGATCTCGGCGCGCCACACCGACAGCGCGACGGGCTGGCCGGTCGCCGCGTCCTCCAGGGCGGCCCGCACGAGGATCCGCGTCGAGAAACCGGACTTCAGGCGCTGCCGCTCGGCCTCCCCGAACAGATCCTGCAGGCCGACGCTGAGGAGGAGCTGCCCGTGCTCGACCGCCACGCCGACGCGGCGCACGGGCAGCGGCTCGTCCGCGCGCGCGACCCCGGCCACCGCGGCCACCAGCAACAGGGTGACGGCGGCGGCGCGCATCAGAACGACGCGCGGCTGAGGGCGTTGGCGATGGAGATCGTGAACACGCCCACGTACGTGTCGAGGCGCAGCCCCACGTCTCCCGTCAGGTCGATCGGCAGCGCCGCCGCGCCCGTGCCCGGGCCGGTGAAGTCGCCGTCGCTGGCCATGCCGAAGAGCCCCAGCGCGACGAACGCGTCGCCGCCGTAGACCAGCCCGCGGCGGCGCCAGATCGGCACCGCGTACTCGACCAGGACGCGCCCCGCGTAGTCGTCGTACCGGTGGTGCTCGATGGACGACCCCAGAAAGCCGGGCGGCGCCTGCGTCGAGAAGTTGATCCCCAGCGCGCGTCGCGGCAACAGCAGGTCGAGGTCGCCGATGAAGAAGCGATCGAAGTAGGGGGCCGGACCGCTGATCGCGCCGCCGAACAGATGCAGCCCCAGCGCATGGCCGTGCGGCATCTTGAAGTAGATCGACGCCTCGACCGTCCCTTTGACGAACGTGGTGCTGGACCCCAGCAGCGCGCTGGCGACCTCCAGCGACAGGTTGGCCCGCGCGCCCGAGCGCGGCAGGATCGGGTCCGACCGGTTGTCGAACTGCAGGCTGCCGGTCGCGCTGCCGACGCGGCTCGAGCCCTCCGGGATCATGAAGACGATCGGAACTCTGTCTCCGTCGGGCAGCGTCCGCTCGGTCAGCGGCGGCAGCTGGGCAGAGTCTTGCTCTTGCCGGAACGAGATCGACGCATGAAAGTTGGCCGGCAACAGCAGCCCTGCCGTCAGCACGCCGCCGATGCGGCGGACCCGCGTGGCCACGAACCGCCCGGGATCGCTGTCGTCGTCCGCGCCGGAGGCACGGTAGAACTCGCTGGCGTCGTTGTAGAGCCCGCTCACCGACAGCCCGACGCCGTTCGGGCCCCCGAGCGGCGGGACCGCCACGTGCAGCCGCAGGCCCAGCCCCGCGTGCGCGTAGGGGACCAGAGGCTGCGTCGAGGCGACGAAGCCCGCGCCCACGTTGATGCCGCGGCCCATGAAGTTCGTCTGCGCCAGGTCCGTGCCGCCCCAGAAGAAAGTCGCCGGGCTGGTGGCCGCGAAGATCTCGTTGATCACCAGCGTTCCGCGCTCTTCGACGTCGACGATCAGGACCACGGCGCCACGGCGACTGCCCCGGGCGACCGACAGGTGGACGTCCAGGAAGTAACCGAGCGACAGCAGCCGGTAGCGCGCCGTCTCGACCCGGCGGTCCGAGGCGTCGACGTCGCGCCCCGGCGCCAGCCCCAGCGCGGCCAGCTCCCCCGCGATCAGCGACCGCTCGGTCTTCCGGTTGCCCGTGACCCGCACGTCCTCGATGACGTACCGCGGACCGAACGGCGTCTCGTCGAACGCGGGCAGCGGCGCCAGCGGCGACGTGATTTCAGCGGCGGCGGTGCCGGCGGCCGTGAGCAGGATCGCGGCCGCGAGGGTGGGCACGACGCCCCGGACGATCATCCCGCGAGAATAACCCGACGGCGGCGTTCCCCACCGTGACGGCGCGCGCGGACCCCTAATCGAGGTGCAGCAGCCGCAGATCGGCCAGCGAATCGTAGGTCCGGACCTGCTCCGGCAGGACCTCCCGCGCGATCAGCCGCCGCGTGTCGACATCCAGCTTGCAGACGTCGTCGAGGTAGTGCTTCAAAGCCCGGTCTTCACTCTCCTCCAACCGCCCAATCACCTGATCCCCGTCCTCGTCCTCGTCCTCCTCCTCGTCCTCGATCTCCGCGTCCGGATCCGCCCCCATCTGTCGGATCCGACCCTCGAGGGTGTCGATGCGCCGCTCGTGCGACGCCAGACACGCCTTCAACTCGTCGGTTTCGGCGCTCTCGCCGAACAGCGGAAGCGCCCGCCGGTAGCGGATCGCCGCCGCCCGTTCATCCCGAAGAAACGACCGCAGCGTCTGAACGCTGGCCCCGCCCGCCATATCCCATAACCTCGACACCTAACCTGGTCATTGGTCGGCCGCTCGTGAAGAGCCCGGGGCGACGGCGGCGAGTAGGTCGTCCCCGTAAAGCTCCAGCTTTTTGGGGCCTATCCCCGAGATGCCGCGCAGCGCCTCGTGCGATCGCGGACGCAGCTCGGCGATTCGCATCAGCGTTGCGTCGCTGAAAACGACGTAGGCCGGCACGTTGCGGGCGGCCGCCAGCTCCTTGCGCAATGCCTTCAGCCGCACGAACAGGGCGGCCGCCTCCGACGTGGGAGGCGCTTCCACCGACGCGACCGAGACGGTCCGCCGCCCCTTCGGGACCGCGCGGGCCGCGCCCAGCGGATCCAGCGAGGCGCAGCTGTCGCACGACTCCCCGCAGGGATCGATCGTCTCTCCCAGGTACCGAACCAGCAGGCGGTGACGGCAGTCGCGCGCCGACGCGAACCCGAACATCTCACGCACCTGATCGCGCTGCCGGGCCACGGCGGCGGGGTCGATCTCTTCACCCGGGCGCTCGCCGAACCTGTCGAAGGCCAGCACGTCGGCCCAGGAATAGAACAGGACGCAGTCGCTGGGCAGCCCGTCGCGGCCGGCGCGGCCGATCTCCTGATAGTAGCTCTCGATTGAACGGGGCATGTCGCGGTGGATGACGTACCGGACGTTGGACTTGTCGATGCCCATGCCGAACGCCACCGTCGCCACCACGACGTCCACCTCGTCCCGTCCGAACGCGTCCTGCACGTTGTTGCGCGCCGCCGGCTCCATGCCCGCGTGGTAAGCGGCCGCGGAGATGCCGCTGGACCGCAGGAACTCCGCCATCGACTCGCAGGCCTTGCGCGAAAGCGCGTAGACGATGCCGCTCTGCCCGCGCCGGTCGTGCACCAGGCGCGCGATGGCGCCGCGGACGCCCCGCGCGCCGGCGCCCGGCGTGTCGTCGTGGTCGCCCTTTCGGTAGATCGTGATCCGCAGGTTCGGGCGGAAGAACCGCCCCCGAAAGTTCGCCGGGTCGCGCATCGCCAGCTGCGCGATGATGTCCGCCGTGACCGCCGGCGTGGCGGTGGCGGTCAGCGCCAGCACGGGGACCCCCCCGAACTTTCGCTTCAGGCCAGTCAGGTTGCGGTAGGCGGGTCGAAAGTCGTGCCCCCACTGGCTGATGCAGTGCGCCTCGTCGACGGCGATGAGACGCAGGTCCAGTCCCGACAGGGCCCGCCCCACCGACGCCTCCAGCCCTTCGGGCGCGGCGTAGCACAGCTCGTACGCGCCGTCGGCCAGGGCGCGGATCCGTCGCTGCCGCTCTTCGGGCGGCAGCGAGGCGCTCAGATACGTGGCGCGCAGGCCGACCTCGGTCATCGCGTCCACCTGGTCCTTCATCAGCGCGATGAGCGGCGAGACGACCAGCGTCAGCCCGCCCAGGATGCGGGCCGGGATCTGATAGGTGAGCGACTTCCCCGCGCCCGTCGGCATGATCCCCACGCAGTCCCGGCCGGCCAGCACCGCGTCGATGATCTCTTGTTGACCGGCGCGGAACGACTCATAGCCAAACACGTCGCGCAGGACGTCCTGCGGCGATGGGCCCGCCGGTCTGGGGCGCGGCGCCGGCAGGTCGAGCCTGGCCTGGACCTGGGTCGCCGTGAGCGCGCTGGAGAGATCCTTCAGCAACCGCACCGTCGACGGGCTGAACGCGGCAGGATTCTGCCGGTAAGCCCCCCGCAGCTCGGCGAGGCTCCCGCTGCAGGCCCGCCGCAGCGCCGGGTCGGCGGGATCACCCCCGCGCCACCGTGCGGACAGCGCGCGCGCCGCCGCGTCGACTTGTTCGGTGACCAGCGCAGACGTTCCGACTTCTATCTCCATGAACGCTTATCGGCACCCACGTTAGCGAAGTGCTGATCTGAGCGCCAGAGCGAGCATTTGCCGGCCTCGCCCTATGAGCTGGCCGAGGTGTAAAGCCCCAGGGCCCGGTGCCACACCCAGCGGGCCAGCGCCGCGAACGCCGCCCCGCCGCCGAAAGCGACCAGCGCCGTCCGGACGTCCAGGCGCCCGAGCAGCGCCAGCGCCGGGTAGGTCGTCAGGAGGGCGATCGGGAACACGAACGTGAACACGATCCGCAGCGCGCCCCGAAACACCGAGATTGGCCAGCGGGCAGCGTCGAACAGCGAGCCGAACAGGTACGACAGGTTGTCGACCTTCACGACCCAGAACGACGCGCTGATGACCAGGATCCAGATCGAATACAGGATCACGATGGCGAGCCCCAGCAGGGCCAGGCCCACGGCGATCTCCGGCGGCCCGGGCCAGCGGCCGAGCTTCGTGAAGGCGACCACGAAGATGATGATCGCGCCCACGACGTCCACGACGTGCCAGGGCTCCAGCTTGGCGGTCGAGACCAGGAACTGCGCGTCGGCCGGCTTCAGCAGCACGAAGTCCAGGGTCCCGCGGCGGACGTGCTCGACGACGGCCGTCAGGCTGGGGCTGACCGCCCCCTCGAGCACCGCGTGGAGCAGCGTGAACCAGCCCACCACCACCAGCGACTCGGGGAACGTCCAGCCGGCGACAGTCTGGCGGGCGCCGAACACGATCAAGATCGGCACCAGCGTGACGCCCATCCACAGCGTGGCGATGAAGCCGCGCACGATGAAGTCGGCCCGGTACTGCATGGCCGTCAGCGCCGACATGGTCAGTTGCACGCGCAGCAGCACGGCGTAGCGGCGCAGCAGGCTCACGTCAACCCCCGAACGCCGCGAACCGGCGCAGCCCGGCGCGCCAGACCCGCAGCGCCAGCACGGCGAACAGGAGCACGTAGCCCCACTGCGCGCCCAGCGCCAGCAGCGCCTGCCGCCGCGACATGAGCCCGACCAGGTTGTCGACAGGGAACGCCAGCATGAAGCGGAACGGGAGCACGTCGGCGGCGTGCCGCAGCCAGCCGGGCAGCACCTCCAGCGGCACCAGGTACCCCGACAGAATCGCGTGCACGCCGAGCCACAGCTCGAAGATCCCCAGCGCGCTCTCCACGTAAAAGGCGAGCGAGCCCATCAACACCATCGTGAAAAAGATCAGCAACCAGGCCCCGGCCAGCGAGGCCCCGAAGACGGCGAGCAGCAGCGGATCGTGGCGCAGCAGCCGATCGCGCGCGACCGCCACCAGGATCGCGACGACCGGCGAGATCACCACCGCCCGCATCGGAACCGCCGAGATGTGGTCCGCCGCCAGCGAGACGATCGGATGGATGGGCCGCAGGAGCTTGGTGGCCAGCGTGCCGTCGCGGACCTCCGTCGACAGCTGCCAGACGACCCAGCTGGTGGTCAGCAGGCGCACCGCCAGAACGCCCAGGTAGTAGGCGGTGAAGCCGCGCTGATCGAAGCGCCCCACCGGCCCGTCCGCGGCGACCGCATGCCACAGCGCCAGCATGACGAGCGGCATGTTGGTCGTCAGGATCCAGACGACGAACTCGGCGCGGTACGCCACCACCTCCGAGATCCCGACCCGCAGCAACGTGGGCAGCGCTTTGACCGCGCGGGATGCCTGGGCGGCGAAGCTGGGCGGGCGGGGCACGGCCGTGACGCTCATCCCTCGCTCGCGCGCGGCACCGCCGCCGCTCCCCGGACGCGGGACCCGAACAGCTCGCGCATGACCTCTTCGAGCGGCGCGTCCTCGATCGTGAGGTCGACGATCGGCAGCACCGCCAGCGCGTCCCGCACGACCGTCTGCATGCGGTCGTGCGGCACCGAGAGCACCGCCTGCGCCGGCTCCGACGAGACCACCGTGCCCAGCCGTTCCAGGTCGGCCCGGTCCACCGCCCGCGCCAGGCGGACGGTCAGCCGCTTGTCGGGGCGCACCCGGCGGGCCAGCTCGCGCAGGTCGCCGTCGTAAATCAGGTGACCGCGGTCGATGACCACCACCCGCGGGCACAGCGCGACCACGTCGTCCATGTAGTGGCTGGTCAGCAGGACCGCCGCGCCGAAGCGCTCGTTGTAGTCACGGATGAAGTCCCGCATCTTGGCCTGCATCGACACGTCGAGACCGATGGTCGGCTCGTCGAGAAACAGCACGCGCGGGCGGTGCAGCAGCGCCGCGACCAGCTCGCACTTCATCCGCTCGCCCAGCGACAACTGGCGCGTCGGCTTGTGGATGAGGTCGCCGATCTCCAGCAGCTCGACCAGCGCCTTGATCGTCTCCTCGGCCTGCGCACGCGGCACATCGTAGATGGCCCGGTTCATCGCGTAGGTCTCCGCCGGCGGCAGATCCCACAAGAGCTGCTGCTTTTGCCCCATCACCAGCGTGATGAGCTGCAGGAACCGCGGGTCGCGCGTCTGCGGCAAGTACCCACCGACGCGCACGCTGCCCGCCGTCGGGTAGAGCAGGCCCGCCAGAATCTTCAGCGTCGTGGTCTTGCCGGCGCCATTCGGTCCCAGGAACCCGACCCGCTCGCCTTGGGCGATCTGAAATGACAGCCCTTCCACGGCGTGGACCAGCTCGTACTTGCGGCGGAACACCGAGCGCAAAGCCGCGCCGATGCCCGGCGGGCGCTTGTGGACGCGGTAGCTCTTCGAGAGGTTGCGGACGTCGATCAGGGATTCAGGCGGCATCGCGAGGCCGAGGTGGGAGGGCCGAGGTCGGCCGTAATCTACACGGTAGGCGCGGTAACCGGTGCCGCGAGGGGGGTTACTCCGGTGTAACCCGCGGGAGCACCTCGACGGCGCTGCGGCGCGGCTTTACGGTCTGCTGACGGGTGGCTTCGTATTTGCTCACTTCAGCGGTCGTCATGCGAACCGACACAACGGGGAAATGGGCGGGGAAGCCACGGGACCGCATCTTGATCGTCGATGACGACGGGGATGCGCGCGAGCTGATCGCTTCTGTGCTGGCAGAGGCGGGCTACGTGGTCGAGGTAGCCAGCGATGGCTTCGACGCCATCAACAAGTTATCGGCAGTCCGGCCAGACCTGGTTCTGACCGACCTTCGAATGCCGGGACTCACCGGCGTCGACCTGGCGCAGCGTATCCGCGGCCTGGGCGACGTGCCGGTGATCCTGACGACGGGCGCCGAGACGCACGACCTGTGCACCGGTTCGGAGGCGTACGGGGCGGTCGCTTGCCTGACGAAGCCGATCAACCTCGACGAGCTGCTCTGGACGATCGATACGGCGCTTGCCTGTCGGCCCAGCTCCGCCGTCGCCAACGCATAGGTTGGCCTGACCGCCAACCAGGTTGGTCGCTTGCGCGGCCGCCCGGCGCGGAACTCGGCTGAAATCGACAATTCAGGAGGTGGCGCGGCCGTTGCTCTTGCCGGGGGGCATGAGCCACCGTCGCGCCACCTTCGCATTCACGATCGCTCTCGCCGCAGGCTGCACGTCGCACACCTTGGAGGCGCCCGCCATCCGGCCGGCCGTCACGGTGACCAACGTGCAGACCTACCGCCAGAACAACAAGCTGGACTTGTTGTTCATGGTCGACGACTCGTCGTCGATGGACAAGATGCAGGCCAAGCTGAAGGAACAGTTGCCGCTGTTCATGCAGGTCCTGCAGCAGGCGGGCGGGCTGCCCGACATCCACATCGCGGTGGTTTCGTCGGACATGGGCGCCCCCAGCGATGTGTCGATCAACAGCTGCACGCGGTACGGAGACCAGGGCGCGTTTCGCGCCGCCGCCCAGGACACCTGCCTCAGCACGACGCTGGCGCCGGGCGCCACGTTCCTGTCGAGCAGCGGCGGAACCGCCAACTTCACGGGGCAGATCAGCGACGTCTTTCAGTGCATCGCGCTGCTCGGATCGAAGGGATGCGGCTTCGAGAACCAGCTCGCGTCGATCGACCGCGCGCTCGGCGCCGACGGACAGGGACCCCCGCCGGCGCAGAACGCCGGCTTCCTTCGCGACGACGCGATTCTGGCGATCGTTTTGTTGACCAACGAAGACGACTGCTCGGCACCACCCAACACGAAGGTCTATTCGGACAACGGCAATCCCGAGAGTCTCGCCAATCCGCTGGGCCCGGTCTCGGGCGGGTTCCGCTGCAACCGATACGGGCACCTCTGCACCGACCCAACCACCGGCGCCAAGGGCGTCATGCCGCCGCTCACCCCGACGTCGGACGCGACGGGCAGCCCGCCAATCCTGAACCTGACCCACTGTGAATCGAACGACACCGACAGCGGGATGCTGACGCCGGTGCACAAGTTCATCAGCGACATCCGCGCCCTCAAGACCGATCCGGATCACCAGATCCTGGTCGCCGCCATCATGGCACCCGCCGCCCCTTACGCGGTGACGTGGGCGCCGGCGCCGAAGGGTAGCCCCGCGGGCGAGCAGTGGCCCGAGGTCATGCACTCCTGCGGTGCCGCGGGTGGCGACGACGTGAACCCGGCGACCACCGACCTGATCAGCGACGGCAGCTTCGGAGATCCGGGCGTGCGCATCTCCAAGTTCCTGAACGGCTTTAGCGACAGCGTGACCGCCTCCATCTGTGCGCCCAGCTACGCGGGGGCCCTGACGGTCATCGCGAACCGCATCACCCAGAAGTTCTCGCCGCCCTGCCTGACGGGGCGCATCGCCCGGACGGCGACCGGGACGCCCGACTGCACCGTCGTCGACCGGCTCTTCGACGCGACGGACGGCATCTGGTCCAACCAGCCGCTGCGCAATTGCGACGATACCGGGAACAAGACGCCCTGCTGGAAGCTGGACGCGCCGGCGACCGACAGCAAGTGCACGGGCCAGGTGCTGACGGTCAACGAATCCGACGCCAACAAAGGCGCCGAAACCATCGAGCGGACGCTGGAATGCAGCGTCTGCGCGCCCGGCTCGGACCAGCCGGGCTGCCAGTGAGGGGCGACTACGCGCGCTTCGGCACGATCAGGACCGGGCAGGGGGCGTGCTGGACCACCCGATCGACGTTGCTGCCGAACAGCGCGTGAGCCAGGCCGCTGCGCCCGTGGGTCCCCATGACGATCAGGTCGGCGTGGGTGTCGCGGGCGCGGTTCACAATCTCCGTGTCGGCGCGGCCGACCAGCGTCGTCGTCTCGCAGGTCAGGCCCGCCGCCCGCACCCGCTTTTCCTCCACGGCCAGCCCCTGATCGGACCGGTCCAGCACCCGGTTCATGTCGAGCGGCAGGGTCGCCACGTCGATGGGCGGCGGCAGCGGGTAGGCGGCCTCGACGGCCACGTGGACCAGGTCCAGCGTCGCGCCCGACCCGCGCGCCAGCTCGATCGCCGTCTCCAGCGCTTCGTTCGACGGGTCCGTGAAGTCGGTCGGCACCAGGATGCGCTTGAGGCTCGCCAGGTTCATGGCCTCGAGCTTACCCCGCAGGTCGACTTGACGCCGCCGCGGTGGCTCTGGCAGGAAGGCGCGATGCCCACCCAGGTCATCGCCTCCCGGATTCGCGGCTTCATCTCGCTGAACGCGCACCCCGGCGGGTGTGCGGCCAACGTCGACGCAGAGATCGCCCTCGCGAAAGCCGGCGCGCCTGACAGTGGGATCGGTGACGCCCTGGTGGTCGGCGCCAGCACCGGCTACGGGCTGTCCAGCCTCGCCAGCGCCGTTTTCGGGTATGGCGCGCGCGGGACTGCCGTGTGCCTGGAACGGCCGCCGCAGGGGGACAAGACGGCCTCGGCCGGCTGGTACAACCTGGCCGCCCTGCAACAGCGGGCGCGCGCAGCCGGGCGCGACGTGGCGGTCGTCAACGGCGACGCCTTCAGCCGCGAGGTGAAACAGCAGACGCTCGCGCATCTGAAGAGGATCGGCGCGCGCCTGGACCTGGTGGTCTACAGCGTGGCGGCGCCCAGGCGCACGGACGCGGCGACCGGCACCACGTACAACTCGGTGCTGAAGCCGCTCGGCGCCCCGTACCGCAGCAAGAGCATCAACCTGGGCAACGAGCAGGTCGTCCCCGTCGAGATCGCGCCCGCCACCGACGCCGAGGTCGAGGCGACGCGCAAGGTGATGGGCGGCGAGGACTTCGCCGACTGGGTGCACGCGCTGGGCGAGGCGGACCTGCTGGCGCGGGGCTGCCGCGCCGTCGCGTACAGCTACGTGGGCCCGGCGCTGACGTTCCCCATCTACCGGTCGGGCACCATCGGTAAAGCCAAGGAGGACCTGGAGGCGAAGACGCGAGAGCTGTCCGCCTGGCTCGGCAGCCGGGTCGGCGGCGCCGCCTGGGTCAGCGTCAACAAGGGGCTGGTGACGCAGGCGGCGGCGGCCATCCCGGTGGTCCCCCTCTACGTCAGCATCCTCTACAAGGTGATGAAGGAGGCGGGCACGCACGAGGCGACAGCCGAGCAGATCGTGCGGCTCTTTCGCGACCACCTCGCGCCGGGCCGCCAGCCGTCGACGGACGACGCGGGTCGCATCCGCATCGACGACCGCGAGCTCGATCCCGCGATCCAGGCGCGCGTCTCCGAGCTGTGGGAACAGGTCACGACCGAAAACCTCGCGACCGTCTCCGATTACGCCAGCTTCCGCGGCGACTTCCGCCGCCTGTTCGGCTTCGAAGTCCCCGGCATCGACTACACCGTCCCCGTCGAGACGGATGTCCCGCTGACGCTGGTTCCCTGAGCGAGAGAGCCGGAGCGCCGGCGTGGTTCGTGAGCGAGTTCGAGCTCGTGTTCGAGGTGGCGAGCGTGTCGCGTGCTCGAGTCACGTGGTCGGGTCGCGAGTCGCTAGTCGCTAATCGAGCACGCTAGCCCAGCACGAACTCGAACTCGAACACGCTCTCGCCCTCGCTCGCCGTCCGATCCGATCCGCCCCCGTTACTTCGGCATGGGCTCGTCGTCCGACGCGCCCTTCTTCTTCCCCGCCGCCTTCTTCGCGGCGGGCTTCGTGTCGGCGCCGGCCTTCGCCTTCGGGTGCTTCCGGTCCGGCGTCGGGTTGATGTCCTCGGGCTCCGCCTGGTTCTGGATGGTCTCCTTCGGGGAGAGCAGCCGGAACTCGATGCGGCGGTTCTTCTCCTGGCCGTCGTGCGTGTTGTTGTCGGCGATGGGCTTGTCGGGGCCGTAGCCGATCGTCCCGATTCGCTTTTCGTCGATGCCGGCGGAGACCAGGTAGTCCTTCACGGCCTCGGCCCGCTTGCGCGACAGCTTCATGTTGAACTCGCGGCGCCCCTCATTCGAGGTGTGCCCCGAGATCTCGACGCGCAGCGCCGGGTACTCCTTGAACACCTGCACGGCCCCCTTCAGCAGCGGGAACGACGACGCCTTGATGTCCGCCGAGTTGCGCCGGAAATTGATGCCCTTGATGACGCCCGTGAACTTCTTGATGGGCGCCGGCACCTCGTCGGGGCAGCCGTCCTCGTCCTGGTAGCCGTTCTTGGTCTCCGGCTCGTTCGGGCACTTGTCTTCGGCGTCCGGAACGCCGTCCTTGTCGTTGTCGAGATCCGGGCAGCCGTCCTCGTCCTCGAAGCCGTCCTTGTCCTCGGCGTCGTTCGGGCACTTGTCCTTCGTGTCGACGATGCCGTCCTTGTCGGTGTCCTCTTCAGGGCAGCCCTCGCGCTCGGGCGGGCCGGCCTTGTCGGGGCACTTGTCCTTGCGGTCGACGATGCCGTCGCCGTCGCTGTCCTTGTCGGGGCAGCCGCCGTTTTCCTTCGGGCCGGCCTCGTTCGGGCACTTGTCCTGCTCGTCGGGGATGCCGTCGCGGTCGGTGTCCTTCACCAGCGCGGCGACGGGAGCCATCGGCGGCGGCGGCGCGTGTCCGCCCAGCGTCACGCCCACGCCGGCCAGGATCTCCCAGCCAGGCGAAAAGCCGTTGTTCTTGGTGTTCGGCTCGGCCAGGACGCGCCCGTCGAGGCGGACGTGAAACAGGTTGGTGAGCGCGTACTTCGCGCCGATGCCCGCGTAGAAGTTCGCGTCGGTGTCGCCCGACTTGATGGCGCCATAGCCGCCGCCGCCCGAGCTGGAAAGGACGCTGGTCCCGCCGATGCCGACGAGGACGAACGGGGTCAGCCCCGGGACGGCATTGGGCGCGATGTTGAAGCGCAGGTGAATGCGCTCGGCGCTGAGCAGCACGCTCTTTGACGCCTGGTTGTCCTTGGTGGGAATGAGCAGCCCTTCCGCTTCGATGACGAACAGCGGGTGCAGGACCAAGCCGATCCGGAGGCCAAAAGCCGGCGCCGCCTTGGGGCTCGGCAGCGTGGGGTCGTCGGCGACGCCCAGCTCGAGATCATTCGCGAAATGGTGGTAGCCACCGGTCAACCCGAGTTCGACCTTCACGCCCTCCCGGTCCTCTTGCGCCGAGACACGGGCGGCTGCAAACGACAGGGCCAGACCGGCCAACGATGCCACGCCGATCCGCGTGCTTCTCCTCGGGAGACTCTTTGCCATGGCGCACCACTATAAACGGGTTGATGAATCGTCGAAAGTTTGCGTATTACACGACACCCACCGTGTGGGTCTCACATGCGCGTCGACTTCACGCGGGTGTTGTTCGTTTGCCGTCACGCGCGCTATAAGTTCGGTCGCCGCTGTCGCTCCCTTGAACAGCGAACGATTTTCTCCAACCCCGGGAGACCCTCCATGATCCGTTTCGCCGCCAAACTGTCCGCCGCTGGTCTGCTCGCCGCCACCCTCCTCGTGGGGGCTGCCCGCGCCGGTGACGACGGGAAGTGCACGATTGCCACCAAGCCCGATACCCAGACCGGAAAGGCCTGTGCCAAGGGCGGCCGCGCGGAAGCCAAGAAGGAAATGAAGGAGATGGTCAAGAAGGCCAAGGCCAACGGCCAAAAGTTCACCTGCGATGGTTGCCATAAGGACCTCGACAACTACGCTCTGACCAAGAACGCGCAGGACGATTACAAGAAGCTCCTCGCGGCCCAGACCAAGTAACTTGCGTCGCGCCCGCCGCGCGGGTGGCGTGTGCGGCGTCAGCGCTCAGAAGAAAAATCATGAAAACCGTCACCGAGTTCTCCGGCATCGTCCTTCGTGAAGCAGCCCAGGTCCGGCGCGCGTTCCGGCCACAAAAGCCCGAGCAGCCGGCCAAGCCGGCCCCCAACGGCGAGGCGGCCCTGGAGCCGCCCGTCGAAGGGGTCGCCGGCGAACCCAGCGACGCCACGGCACCCGCCGAGGCAGAGGCTGGACTGGAGGCCGCCGCGGAGAGTAGCGGGGCCGAGCCGGCCGAGGCTGCGGCCGAGCCTGAAGCGGACGGCGCCGGCGCGCCCAACGCCACGGCGGCGCCCGGCGAGGAAGCTTCCGCGGGCGAGCCGGCGGTTGCCGAAGCAGCAGCCGGCGACGGCGACGGCGCGGCTGCCGAGGCGGCCCCCGGCGAGGAATCGCCCGGTGAGGAATCGCCCGGCGACGAAGCGCCGGGGGAAGCAGAGGCCGGGGAAGCTGGCGCAGCGCCCGAAGCCTCCGCCGAGCCGGACCCGGGGGCCGCTCAGGCGGCCGCAGAATTGGAGACGAAGCTGGGCATCACCGGCGACCGTCTCGCGCGCCTGATGGAGGCGCTCGACGTGATCCGGGATCGCGCCGAAAATGTCCGCCTGGTTCGCGTGATGAGCGGCGAGGATCCGCCGCCCGCGGCCAAGAAGCAGGGCGACTTCTACTATGTGGTGGACCTGATGCCGCGCGCCGAGCCGCGCCGCGACCGAGGCCGGCCTGGCGGTGGTCACGGCCGTGACGACCGCGGCGGTGGTCGCGGTCCCGGCGGTGGGCGAGGCCCCGGCGGTCCGGGCGGCGGCCGTGGTCCGGGCGGCGGTCCCGGCGGTGGGCGAGGCCCCGGCGGCGGTGGCGGCCTCGGCGGTGGGCGTGGCCCGGGCGGCCCGGGTGGCCCTGGTGGCTCCGGCGGATTTGCCTTCGGGCGCGATCGGGACCGGCCGGGTGCCGGCGGCACTCCCTCGGCCGGTCCGGGCTGGGTGGTGACGCGCGCGCCGGGCGGCGGTGGACCGGGCGGCGGGGGCCCCGGCGGCGAGCGGCGCGATCGGCGTCCCGGCGGTGGTCCTGGCGGCGACCGGCGTCCTGGCGGCGGCCCCGGT
>JBJMQQ010000261.1:0-24868 GCA_045802645.1 Polyangia bacterium | reverse complement strand
GAAAATGAACCGTGTGGTTTTCGATCAGTCGTTTCAGCATGTGACTCTCTTCCAGCTTTAGGCCTCAAAACACTCGCGTCGAAAATTCCTCGACCTGACTGGCGCTCCGGCTCCAACCATAACTCTGCATCTTTTCGTGCGCAGCACGCCCCAGGCTCCGGGCGCTGTCGGGATTGAGCAGGGCTCGGGTCATCGCATCACTCAACGCCGTCGCGTCGAGAGCCGGCACGACCCACCCCGTCAGCCCGTTATCGACCACGTCGGGTATGCCGCCCACGTTCGTGACGACCAGACACAAAGCGCAGGCCATCGCCTCGAGCACCACCAGCGGAATCCCTTCGGCAATCGAGGGCAGCACCAGAATCTTGTGCCGCCGGTAGAGCTGGACCAGATCACGGGGCGGCACG
Source organism: Polyangia bacterium (assembly GCA_045802645.1). Classification (GTDB taxonomy): domain Bacteria; phylum Myxococcota_A; class Polyangia; order Fen-1088; family Fen-1088; genus JADGRB01. The sequence goes on along the minus strand of JBJMQQ010000261.1, from coordinate 24,461 downwards.
TGCGGCAGAATCTCAGCCGTCGATCGCCACGGCTCGGGCAATTGCGGGCGAATCTCGTTTTCTGGCAGTCCCGTTCCGGCAAGCGTCAGCGTTGGGCGCAGCCCGGAGCCGGCGATCCGTTCCAGCGCGCTCAGCAGGATCCGAATACCCTTTCGGGGAATCCACGACCCGACAAAGAGGAGGTCCTTCGTTCGTTCGGCGTCGTCGAAGGACAGTCCCATGAAAGAACCGTCCACACCGTTGTCGATGCGCACCACGCGGTCCGCCCGCACGCCCAGGCGATTCACGATGTAGTCCAAGTCGGAGCTCGAGAGGCAAAAGACGCCGTCCGAAAGCCGGAGCGACGCATACGTCTGGCTCAACTCGGTCAGCGGGAAAACAATCCGGGAGCTCGCTTTGATCTGCTCGCCCGTCGCTGCGCGTGTCGCCAGCTCGACCGGCCATCCCTTCAACTCGCAAGCGTGGACCATCGCCACGGTTCGAACGCGCTTCTTCGCAATGAGCGCCGTGGCCCAGGCAATGGGCTCGTGAAGGATCGCGATCGGCGGAGAATCAGCCGTGCGCGCAATTCGCCGGAGCGCCGCTGCTGCCCGAAATGGAGCTTCCAGCCGAGACCAGCGCCGGCGGTTCGGGACGGCTAACGTGTCGGCGAACAGGTATTCGACGCGATGGCCTTTGGCCTGCAATGCGTCCCCGAGCCCATGCATCTGTCGACCCATCCCGGTGGTGTAGGAGTCCTCGATGTTGGCCCCGATCACGAAATGCATCGCCCAGGGTTGACTATCACATCCCGCGGGCGGGTGTCAGCGCATCCGGCAGCCGAGCTGCGGAGCTCCGGCGCCGGCGTTTCAGGTCAGATTGGCGTCGGCGCCGGGTGCGGGGCGAAGCCGACCAGGTCGGCCAGCGCGCGCAGCGCCGCGTTCGGCCGGCCGCGTGCGACCAGCGCCCAGGTCCGCTCTTCGATGGCGCGACGGTCCGGCGAACCGGCGGGAAGCGCCAGCAAGCTCCAGAGCTGGGCGGCCCGGTGCAGCCGGTCCGCGCTAGGCACGCTGCCGTCCTCGCCCAGCAACAGGAGCAGCGCTTGCGACAGCAGCGCGCGGCGCCCGACGCCACCAGGCGTTTCGCCGTCGGGCGGAAGCTGGCCCGCCGCCGCCACGACCAGCCGCGCGATCCGCGGATCGTCGAGCTCACCCAGCAGCGACGGCAGCGCCGACATCACCAGCGCCGCGCGTGCGTCCTCGGGCAGATCGCCCAGGGCGACCGCCGCGCCGTCGACGTGCGCGTCGAACACGGCGCCCGGTTGCGCCGTCGCCCGGACCTCCAGCTCCTGGACGATACCGGTGCGCCGGTGCCGCGCTGTCGCCGCCCCAGTGAACCGAGCCGACCCGTCGTCCGATTCTTCCAGCTGTCCGGACAGGTGCACGTCGAAGCCGGGCGCGGCGCGAAGGTCGCCCGGCCCGCCGTAGGGAGCCGCCAGCGCCTCGAACGCGGCGCCCGCCACCGCTTGCGCGGCGGTCACGCGCTGAGCGGCCACGCGCCGGAACACGTCGGCGCCGGTCCCCTCTTCGGGGCGGTTGCTCTTGGCCTGCGCCAGGATCTCCAGAACCTTCGCCTCGGGCGGATCCCCGCCCGCCTCGCGCAGCAGGTCCAGCGCGTGCGCGCCCAGGCGCAGCACCAGCGACGCCTCGAGCCCGGCGATGTCGTCGAAGAACCAGGCGCAGCTCGCGTACATCAAGAGCGTGGCCCGCTGCAGCTCCAGTAGCAGCCGCGCCTGCGCGCGCGCCTCGTCGCCGCCGGCAATGAGAGCAGGCGTCGCGAACTCGGCCAGCAGGGCGTCACGCTCGGCGACGGGCGCGTCGACGACGGCGCCGTACGCGTCGCGGGCCCCCCACGGGTCGACCAGCAACTCGGCGCCGGCGTCTTCGTAAAACTCGGCGGCCGCGTCGCGGATCGTGTCCAGCGCGCGGCGCAGCGGTGTCCGCCAGGCTTGCGTCCAACCCATGCCGCTGCCCATGTGGCAGCCGCAGTCGCGGATCCAGCGCCCGACGCCGTGCGCGCAGCTCCAGGCGGTCCCCTCGCCTTCCGGCCCGGGCGCGAGGCGCGCTTCCCACACGGGCGGGTGGTTCTTGAGGTAGGCGCCCAGGTTCGTCACCTCGAACCCGCGCCGCTCCGCTTCGACGTGCGTCGCGAACGCCAGCGTCAGGTCAGCGAACTTCTTGTGGTGCCCCCACAGCTCCCCGTCGGAGGCGCAGAGCACCAGCCGCTGCCCTTCGACCTTGGACCGCTCGGCCGCCGTCTTCACGGCGTCGAGGAACAGGTCCGCGCGCGTGGACGCGTCGGCGAACGCGACCGCCCGCGACAGCGGTCCGTCGAACACCGCCAGCGCGATGCTGCGGCCCGACCCGTCGGGGTGCCGCCACGTGTAGGCGCGCCCGGTCTCCAGAGTGTCGCGGTCGACCTCTTCCCAGGCGTCCTGCTCGGACGCCCGCACGCCGTCGATCTGCTCGGGGGCCAGGATCGTGTACGTGACGCCCAGGTCGATCAGCGTCGCCAGCGTCGCCGGCGAGACCGCCGTCTCGGGCAGCCAGATCCCGTCCGCCGCACGCCCGAACCGCCGCTGGAAATCCTGGAGCCCCCACACGATCTGCGTGCGCCGGTCCGCGTCGTCGCACAACGGCAGGATGGCGTGGGCGTAGGCCTGCGCCATCGCGCCCCCCGCGCCCAGCCGCCGCCGCTGGTCCTCGTCCGCGGCGCGCAGCCGCAACATCACCTGCGGATCGTGCCGTTCGATCCAGCGGGCCAGCGTCGGCCCGAAGTTGTAGGAGAGGCGGTCGTAGTTGTTGACGATCGATTCGATGCGCGCGTCGGGCGCGAAGACGCGCGCGTAGGCGTTTGACCGATAGCACTCCGCGTGGATGCGGGCGTTCCAGTCGTGGTGCGGCGCCGCCGACGGCTCGCGCGGGATCTCGTCCGTCCACGGATTCTCACGCGGCGGCTGGTAGAAGTGCCCGTGAACGACCAGAGCAACCGGCGAGGCGGGCACGTCAGAAATTTCGCGATCTGGTGAGGAGCGTGTCGCGAGCCTTCTGCACGACGGTGATCCCCCCCTCACTCACGGTGTAGCGCAACCCATCCCGCGCCAGATCATGCCCGATGCTGTCGCCCTCGGGCACGCGGACGTTCTTGTCGATGATGGCCCGGCGGATACGCGCGCCCCGCCCGACGTAGACGTTGTCGAACAGGATCGACGCCTCGACCCGGGCCCCCGCGTCGACGAAGACGTTGCGCCCCAGCACCGAGTCCTTGACGAAACCGCCGGCGACGATGCAGCCACCCGACACGATCGATTGCAGGGCCATGCCGCGACGGGTGTCTTCGTCGAAGACCAGCTTCGCGGGCGGGTCGGGGTAGTTGGCCGTCACGATCGGCCAGTCCCAGTTGTAGAGATTCAGGCTGGGGACGACGTTCTTGAGGTCCATGTTGGCCTCGTAGTAGGCGTCGATGGTGCCGACGTCCCGCCAGTAGGCGTTCTCGACCTCGTCCGACACGCCGCGGATCCGGTTCAGGCCGAAGTTGTAGGCGAAGACCTTCCCCGACTTGATCATCGACGGCAGGATGTTGCGGCCGAAGTCGTGGTGGGACTCACGCTCCGCGTCGGCGCGCAGCTCTTCGATGAGCGGGCCGGGAGCGAATACGTAATTGCCCATCGAGCCGAGGCAGTGCTCGGGATCGCCCGGGATGGTCACCGGATCGCGCTCTGGCTTTTCCTGGAACCCGATGACGCGCCAGTCCGAGTCGACCTGCACGATCCCGAACTGATTGGCCTCGGACTTCTTGATCGGCAGGCAGGCGATGGTGGCCATCGCCTGCTTCTGGAAGTGAAAATCCGTCATTTGACGGATGTTCATCTTGTAGATGTGGTCCGCCCCGAAGACGAGCACGGCGTCGCCGCGGTACTCCTCGATGAGGTGGAGGTTCTGGAAGACCGAATCGGCGGTCCCCCGGTACCAGGATTCGCCCATGCGCATCTGCGCGGGCACCACGGTCACGAATGCGTCGTAAGAGCTGCGCGCGCCCCAGGTCCGCTGCACATGCTCGGCCAGCGACTGCGACTTGTACTGGGTCAGCACATAGACCGACCGAACCCCCGAATTGGCCAGGTTCGACAAGACGAAGTCGATGATGCGGTAGCGCCCGCCGAAGGGAACCGCCGGCTTGGCGCGATCGAGCGTGAGCGGAAAGAGCCGCGAACCCTTGCCGCCGGCCATGACCAGCGCGATGAACCTCTGTTGTCCGTCCATGTCGGGTGTGCGTCGACGCGGAACTATAACCACTTCCGGCCTGGGCGTCGCGAAAATGGGTTTATATTGACGGCCCCATGCCAGGCGTGACCCCCGGAGAGAAACTCCAAGCTCAGCTCACCGAATTGTCCGGCAACTTGTGGTGGGCCTGGAACCCCCACATCATCAAGTTGTTTCGGGACTTGGACCCGGAAGCGTTCCGGGCCGCGAACCACAACCCGGTCATGGTGCTGGCCGGGTTTTCGAAGGACCGGCTGGAGGGGCTGTCGCGTGACGCCTCGCTGCGCGCCCGGGTCGACAGCGCCCACCGCGAGCTGCGCGAATACCTGGGGGCCACCCGGACCTGGGCGTCCGTCAACGCGGGACCGCTGCGGGTCCGCCCGGTGGCGTATTTGTCGGCCGAGTTCGGGATCCACGAGTCGCTCCCGATTTACTCGGGTGGTCTCGGCGTCCTGGCGGGCGATCACCTCAAGAGCGCCTCGGACCTGGGGTTGCCCCTGGTCGCCGTCGGCTTGTTCTACCGGGAGTCGTACTTCCGGCAGCGGATCAGCCGGGACGGCTTGCAGCACGCCGAGTACGTCCGGTCTCCGGCGGATCTGCTCCCGGCGGAGCCCGCCAAGACCCCGCAGGGAAAGCCGATCATCATCGAGGTCCCCCTGTCGCGCGAGACCCTGCTGGCCCAGGTCTGGGAGATCGCGGTCGGGCGCAACAAGCTGCTGCTGCTGGACACGGACGTCGACGGCAACTCGGAAGAGAACCGGCAGCTGGCGGCCCGCCTTTACTTCGGCGACCAGCGCATCCGCATCCGGCAGGAGCTGCTGCTGGGCGTGGGCGGCATCCGCGCGCTCCGCGCGGCCGGCATCCACTGGGGTGGCCTGCACCTGAACGAGGGACACAGCGCGTTTGCGACCCTTGAGTACACGCGGCTCTTGATGGAGCAGACGGGCGCGGACTTCCGGACCTGCGCGCAAGAGGTAGCCCAGAATACGGTCTTCACGACCCACACTCCCGTCGACGCCGGACACGACCGGTTCCCACCGGAGCTGGTGGACGACCACCTCGAGCCGCTCCGGCGGTCCCTGGGCCTGTCGCAGCCCGAGTTTCTGGGCCTGGGGCGCATCCGCCCGGAGGACCACCGCGAAGCGCTGTGCATGACGGTGCTGGCGTTCAAGATGTCGCGCTACGCGAACGGTGTCTCGGCGTTGCACGGCCGGATCACGCGCAAGTCGTGGCAGGTCCTGTGGCCGCACCACCGCGAAGACGAGGTCCCCGTCGGGCACATCACGAACGGCGTTCACGTCCGGACGTGGCTGGCGCCCGCGATGCAGGACCTCTACTCGAAGTACATCGGCACCGACTGGCGCGAGCACCTGGCCGACCCGACGATGTGGTCGCGGATCGACGGCGTGCCCGACGCCGAGCTGTGGGAGACCCACCGCGTCCTGAAGGCGGCGCTGGTCCACTTCATCCGCCGGCGCGTCTCCGAGCAGCGTCGGCGCAACGAGTACCCCGAAGAGTTCGTGACGTCGGCGGCGAACGCGCTGGATCCGGACGCGCTGACGATCGGGTTCGCGCGCCGCTTCGCCACGTACAAGCGCGCCAGCCTGATCCTGAGCGACATCAACCGGCTTCGACCGCTGCTGCTGGACCCGAAGCGCCCCGTCCAGCTGGTGTTCGCGGGCAAGGCCCACCCGGCCGACCGCCCGGGCCAGGAGGTGCTGCGCGCCGTGCACGATGCGACGCTGAACAGCGACCTCAAGAACCACGTCATCTTCATCGAGGACTACGACATCAACGTCGGACGTCACCTGGTGCAGGGGGTCGACGTCTGGCTGAACAACCCGCGGCGCCCGCAAGAGGCCAGCGGCACCAGCGGCCAAAAGGTGCTGCTGAACGGCGGCCTGAATTTCTCCGTGCTGGACGGCTGGTGGGCCGAGGCCTACGACGGACTGAACGGCTTCGCGATCGGCGACGGCATCACGCACGTCAACGTCGAGGAGCAGGACCGGCGCGACGCGCTGTCGCTGTACGAGACGCTGGAAAGAGAGATCATCCCGCTCTACTACGAGCGCGACGACCTGGGCGTGCCGCGCGGCTGGATCGAGCGGATGAAGCGCACGATCCGCACGCTGGGGTGGCGGTTCAACACCGACCGGATGGTCATCGACTACACGAACAACTGCTACCTGCCGGCGGCCGGCGCCGAAAGCTGCCGGATGCCCTGATAGTCCGCAGCGGCGTCACATTTGTGGCGTCAGGCTGTCCTCAATCCGGCGCCGATCTCCGCCGATGGTCCCCTCCATGCGAGGGAGGATCGTCAAGATCGGCGTCGTGTTGTGCGGTCTGGCCGGTGCCGTCTACGCAGCCGAGGAGGCGACCAACCCTCCCCCGCCGACGCTGGAGCAGACGATCGCGCAGCAGCTGGTCGCCGAGGGGCAGGCCGCGCACGAATCGGGCGTCACCAAGGCCATCGAGAACTTCACGTCCGACCAGATGCTGGCCATGGCGACGCAGTACGATCAGGAGATGCGCCGGGCCATCGATCACGCGCAGGAGGTGAAGATCCTGGCCTACCGCTCGCACGACATCATCCGGATGACCTGCATCGACGACAAGGTCGACCAGATCAAGTCCGTCATCACGCTGGCCGAACCCCGCTACCTGATGCTGCGGACGTTCAAGTCGCAGGTCGCCGTCATGCAGTCGCAGTTCGCGATCATCTCCACGGCGCACGACCGCGTGACCAACCTGACCGCGGAGATCGACGCCTGCATGGGCGACAACCTCGACGCCGTCAGCGTTGGGCGTATTGAAGAAGAGGGCCCCGCCCCCACGACCGACAACCTGAACGACCCGACGCGGCCGCAGGATTCGATCCAGCCCATCACGCGTCCCGCAGAAGCCAGCCCCTACCGGTAATCGCGCGCGCGAGTAATCTCGCGCCGTGTACACCCCGCTGTCTCACGTCCTGATCCGGGCGCCGCTCTTGCCCGTGCGGGAGCTGCCGCGCGCGCCGCGGGCGCTCGCGGCGCACCGCCTGGGCGCGGACGCCGTCGCGATCGCCAGCCCGTCGCTGGCGGCCGCGAAGCCGGGACCGGCGCGGCTGCGGGCGCTCGAGCGTTATGCGCGCCGGGCAGCGTTTCGGCCGACACCCAGCGGCCTACTGGCCGGGGTGTGTCTGGGCAGCCTGGGGCCACGTGCCGCCGTCGCGACCGGCACGCCCGCCGGTATGCTCGGTCCAAGCTGGGCCCGGGTCGACGCCTTCGCGCGGGCCCTGCTGGACGAGCCGGCGGTCCGCGAGCGCGTGGCGCTGCGGGTCGCGCCGTCACTGCTGCGCGCGCCCGATGGCGTGCAGTGGATCGGTCCGGGCGATCCGTTCGGCGAGTGGCGTGATTCGGAGCTGGACGAACGGTTGGCGGCCATCCTGGGGGCGGCGAGCGCGTGGACGCCGTGGCCGCGGGTGAGGGAGGCGGCGGCGATCGGACGCGAGGACGAGGACGAGGACGAGGACGAGGACGAGGACGGGATTGATGAGCTGCTTTTGACCATGGTCGATAGCGGACTTTTGCAGACGGAGCTGGCGCCGCCGCTCATTGGGGTGCCGGCGGCGGAGCATGTGATCGGGAGGCTGCGGGCGGTGGGGCTCGAGGCGCACTGTGCCGGGCTCGAAGCTGCGGTCCTGGCCTTCGAGGCGGGGGATCGGGGCGCGGGAGCGGCGGCGCTGGATGGCCTGCCCGGTCATGCCCAGCGGGCCGTTCAGGCGGTGCTGGTCCACCGGCCCAGGCAGCCGCCGCGCATCCCGCGCGCGGCGGTGACGCGCGCGGCCCGTCTGGTGCCGTTGCTGATGCGGCTTCAGCAGGCGCTGGCGCCGCCGTTCACGGAACGGCTCCAATCCGAGGCCCTGGCCGGCGCGCTCGACGCGTGCACGGAGATTCACGGCGCCGGGGCGTTCGATCTCGAGGCGCTCGCGACCGGCCAGTACGGCGTCGACATCGACGAGGAGGACGCTCCGACGGCTGCGCAGTACAACGCCGGGGTCGTCGCCTTCCTCGCGGACGCGTTCGCGCGCGCCGCGCGTGAACGGCAACCCGAGGTGGCGCTGGACGCCGCCGCCCTGTCCCACGTGCTGGGCGAACCGGTGGACGACGCGCTGCCGGAAACCGCCGAGCTGTTCCTGATGCCGACGTTGCCCCGGCGTGGCCAGAGCCCCGGCACGGGGTGGCTGCTGGGGCTGCACGGGCCGGCCGGCGCGTCCCTGGGGCGCTTCGCCCACGCACTGGGGGCGGCCGGTGCCGAAGCGCTTGCCGAGATCGCAGCGGCCGAGCCCCCTGAGTGTCTGGACGTGGCGTTCACTCCGTCGCCCGAGCTCGCCGACGTGTGCGCGCATCCGCCGGCGCGCGGCCGGACGCTCGGGCTCTCCCGCTGGACGGCAGGAGATGATCTGACCCTCGCCGATCTGTCGCTGGTGGCCGACCCGGCGCGGCCCGACGCGCTGGCGTTGCGCGAGCGGGCGGGCCTCGGACTTTCCGTCGTCCCCTCGCCCCTTTGGCGCGTCCGGTCCAGCACGGCGCCCGCCGGCGCGGCGCGCCTGGTGGTGGGATGGACGCTGCAGCGACAGCACACGCCGTGGGCGTTCACGCCTGGACCACTCGAGACGCTGGAGAAGTTGCCCCGCATCAGACTGGACGGGTTCGTGATCGCGCCGGCCAGCTGGCGCGTCCCGGACGCCGTCCGCGACGGTCGGGCGAGCCCGGCGGCGCTGAAGGGCTGGCGCCGCGCCGCCGGCGTGCCCCGCCACGTGCAGGTCGGCGAAGGCGACGAGCTGGTTCCCGTCGATCTGGACGCGCCGTCGGCCGCCCGCGAGCTGGCCGGGGCGGCACGCGTTCACGAGATCTGGCCGCCGCCGGGCGAAACCATCGACCGCGACGGGCGCCGCATCGAGCTGGTGGTCCCGGTCGTGAGGACCACCGCTCGCGACGAAGCGGGGGCGGCCCTGGAACGCGTTCCGCCGCCCAGCGAAGCGCCGCCGCTGGAAGGCTGGCGGACGTTCAAGCTCTTCGGCCCGGCCCACCTGCAAGACGCGTTGCTGGTGGAAGTGGTGGGCCCGGCAGTCGAGAACGGCCTGGCCGCCGGCGAGATCGACGCCTGGTTCTTTCTTCGGTACGAGGACGGCCCCGGCCGGCGGCCGCACCTGCGCGTGCGCACGCGTGCCGACGACCGCGGCGCCCGGTTCGAGCAGCGGCTGCGCGCGGCGCTGGACGAGGCGCGGGTGGCCGGCGCGCTGACGTCGCTGGAGACCGGCGACTATTTCCCCGAGCGTGGTCGGTTCCGGACCGACGAGCTCGAAAGTTTGCACGCCGTGTTCCAGGCCGACAGCGAAGCGGTGCTGGCGCTAGTCGCCGGCGGTGAAGACGAGCACCCCGTCGTCACGCGCGTCCGCCTGTTCGACGCGCTCGCGAGCGGGTTCGGGCTGGATCCTGAAGCGCGCGAAGAGCTGGCGCGCGAGCGGCGGGGGGAGAAGGCGGATCGGGAAGCGCGGGCCGAGGCGGACAAGGTTTTTCGGCGGGTTGCGGCGGGGATGCGGGCGGCTCTGATCGAGGACGAGGACGAGGACGGGGACGGGGACGAGGACGGGGACGGGTTTTGGAGGTTGCGGGGGCGGGTTCGGGAGGTGGTGGGGGGGATTGGTGGGGGGCGGAGGGGGGAGTTGTTGAAGACGGTTCTGCATCTGTCGTCGGTGCGGCTGGCGGGAGGCGATCCCGATGGCGAGCGTCTGGGCTACGTCTTGTGGCAGCGCGCGCGTGAGGGGCTGCGGCGCGCGCCGGGGCGGCGGCGGTGATCCGCACGTTGCACCTGCTGCTCGCGCTTGTCGCCGTCGTACCAGCCTCCACCCGCCTGCGGCCGGGCCGCGCGCCAGACCGACAGCCGCCGCCGCAGGTCACGCGGCTCACCCTCCCGTTCGATGGGATCTGGGGCGTGCTGCAGGGGTTCGACTCCGATGAAACGCACCGCGGGTACGCGGCGTTCGCCCTGGACTTCGTCCCTGCGCAGCGGATTGGCACGAAGGAACCGCCGCGCGGCGCGCCGCTGACCGAGTTCGCCTGCTACGGCCGCCCGGTCCTGGCGCCGGCCGACGGCACGGTCGTCGCGGTCGCGGGCGGCGAGCGCGACTGGCCTGCACACGTCAAGGGGCGCGACCCCGGCAACTACGTCGTCCTCGCGCACGCGCCGCGCGAGTACACCGAGTTCCGCCACCTGGCCGCCCAGTCGGTCACGTTGAAGGTCGGGGACCGGGTCCGCCGCGGCGCTCCGATCGGGCGCTGTGGCAACTCGGGAAATGCCGAGACGCCTCACCTGCACGTCGGCTTTCTGTCGTCGTTCGATCCCATCGTGACCCGCCCCATGACCTTCAGCGCGTACCAGGTGCTGACGCGCGCCGGCTGGCGGCCGGGCGACGGAACCCCGCGCAAAGGGCAGTTCCTGCGCCGGGCCCCGGGCGAATGAGGGTCCGCGGCTTGTGAGCTCGTACTCTTTTATGCTAGCAACCGCCCCGGAGGACCGATGCTGACGAAGCCCCTGACCCTGATGTTGTCGATGAGTGCCCTGGCTGCCGCTTGCGCGAGCTCGTCGAACAACGCCGCCGCGCCTGCCAGCGCCGCGGCGCCGTCGCCCGCGGGCGCCACTGCCTCCGACAGCCCTGCCCCGGCCCCCAAGAAGCCGTTGAGCCCCGACGACACCAAGCAGTTCTTGCCGGCCTGGACCAAGGGCGAGAACCCGTTCGCGGGCGTCAACCTGAAGTGGGTCGACCCGTACACGCCGGCCCACCTCAAGTCCAAGCTGCTGAGCAAAACCGATCCGCAGACCTCGGCCCTTCTCGCCAAGGTCGCCGACAACGGCGGCGCCGATTGGATCGGCGACTGGACGCCCAACGTCGAGAACTGGGTTCGCCGGCGCGTCACCACGATCTCGAAGGCCGGGTCCCTGCCCCTCTTCATCGCGTACAACCTGCCCGGCCGCGACTGCGGGCAGTACTCGAAGGGCGGCGCGACGCAGGCCGACGACTACAAGAAGTGGATCACCGCCTTTGCGAACGGCATCGCGAACCGCCGCGCCGTCGTCGTGCTCGAGCCCGACTCGCTGGGTCTGATGAAGAAGAAGGGCTGCATGACCGAGGAGCAGCAGAAAGAGCGACTCGAACTGATGCGGTTCGCCATCCACACGTTCGAAGCGCTCGGCAACACGGCCGTCTACGTGGACGCCGGTCACTCGGGCTGGCTCCCGCCCAAGGAGGACGCCGCGCTCTTGAAGGAGGCGGGCATCGACGAGGCGCAGGGGTTCGCGCTCAACGTGTCGAACTACAAGTCGACGCCCGAGGAGATCAAGTACGGCAAGGAGGTCTCGAAGCTGCTGGGTGGCAAGCACTTCGTCATCGACACCGGCCGCAACGGCAACGGCGGCCCGAAGGACTGCAACGACTCGGACGACGAGAGCTGCTGGTGCAACCCGCCGGGCCGCGCGCTCGGCTCGCCGCCCACGGTCGAGACCGCGGACAAGCTGGTCGACGCCTACCTCTGGCTCAAGAAGCCGGCCGAGTCCGATGGCGCCTGCAACGGCGGCCCCAAGGCGGGCGACTACTGGCAGGACCGCGCGCTCGAGCTCTCCCGCAACGCCAAGTACTAACGAACCCGCGGCGTTACGGGCCCGTAACTCCCAGATACCTGAATCGGTACGGCAACGACGCATCGGCCGCGGATCCGCAGGGGTTCGCGGCTGGTACGGGGCTTGTATTGGTGGGGGTGAGATGGGAAGTCGCGTGGAAGGTTTCGCAGGTGGGGCGTTGGAAGAACTGGGTCGCGCGGGGCGTGATTCGGACGGGGGGGACGTGCTGAGCCTGTATCTGTTGCGACATGGCGAGACCGCGTTCAGCCACCACAACCGGTTCTGCGGGCGCATCGACGCGCCGCTGACGGCCGAAGGGCGAGCGATGGCGTCGGCTTTTGCCGACGCGTACGCGAACGTGACCTGGAAGGCGATCGTCACCAGCACGCGCACGCGCACGGTCGACACCGCCACGCCGACGGCGTTGCGGCGGTGTGTCGAAATCCGCCGCGATTCACGTCTCGACGAGATGTCTTACGGCGACTGGCAGGGTCTCTCGAAGGGCGAGGCCGCCGGGCGGCACCCGGAACACTTCGCCCGCTGGCTGGAGGACCCGTCGATCGGCCCGCCGAACGGTGAACTGCCCTGCGACGTCGCCGCCCGGGCGATGGCTGCCCTCGACGACGTGCGCGCGCGCCATCGAAGCGGCAACGTGCTGATCGTCTCGCACAAGGCGATCCTGCGGATCCTCTTCTGTCAGCTGATGGGCCTGGACGTCCGGCACTACCGCGGCGTCGACTGGCCGGTTGCCGGTGTCACGCGCATCGACATCGAGGGGCGGCATCTGTCGCTGCAGATGTTCGCGGACGTCTCACACCTGAACGGGACCGAAGCCACCAAGGTCGACACCAAGATGCCCGACGCGCCGGCCACCGGCGAATCCGGGCAGGCTGTCGCCCTCACCGGCTGACGCGGCTACCGCCAGAGGCGGGTCGCGATCTCATCGGCGAAGAGCAGGCCCGTGGGCGTCAGGCGCACCCGCGCTTCGTCGACCGCCAGCCACCCGGCGCCGATCGCGGCTTCCACGGCGGCCTCGCGCCCCAGCAACGGATCGCGCCCGTGCCGGCGCGCGTGCGCCGCGCGATCGACGCCGTCGCCGGTGCGCAGCCCCAGCCAGACCGCTTCATTTTCCAGGTCGGCGGCGCTGCGCCGCTCGACGTGTCGCGCGACCGACTGGTGCCCGGCGCGCACCTGCCGCAGGTAAACGTCCGTCGCGCGGGGATTCGAAAAGCGCCACCCGGTGCCGTCGACCAGCGGCCGGAACGACGCGGCCGACGCGCCGATGCCCAAGTACGGCCCCAACCCCCAGTAGAGCTGGTTGTGGCGCGCGCGCCGCCCCGGACGCGCGTAGCTGGAGATCTCGTACCCGTCGAGGCCGGCCGCCGCGAATGCCGCGCGGGCATATTCGAACATCCCGGCCACCGCGTCGTCGTCGGGGCGGGTCAGGTCACCACGCCGGTCGCGCGCGCCGAAGACCGTGCCCCGCTCGACCGTCAGCGCATAGGCCGAGACGTGCTCGGGCGCCAGCGCGACGACGGCGTCGACGTCACGGCGCCAGGCTTCCAGCGACTGCCCGGGAACCCCGAACATCAGGTCGACCGACAGGTTGTCGAATCCGGCGGCGCGCGCCGCGTGAACCGCCGCCGGGCCGGCCGCCGCGTCGTGGTTGCGCCCCAGCCCCGCCAGCAGCGCGTCGTCCAGCGCCTGCAGCCCGATGGACAGCCGGTTCACGCCGGCACCGTGCAGCGCGCGCAGGTGATCGACACTCGCTTCGCCCGGGTTCACCTCGACGGTGATCTCCAGATCGGCGGCGCCCGGCGCGCCAAAGGTGATGCGCGCCGCCTCGACCACGCGCGCCAGCGCGTCGGGCCGCCACAACCCCGGCGTCCCGCCGCCGAAGTAGATCGACACGAGCCGTCCCGCCCCCGCGAACCAGGGGGCGCGCGTCGCGAGCTCGGCGATCACGGCTTCCGCGTACTCCGCGTGTGGAATCTCGGTGCGGGTATCCACCGCGAAGTCGCAGTACGGACAGCGCACCGCGCAGAACGGAAAGTGGACGTAGACGCCCAGCGGCTCGCCCGGGCGCAGCTCCCCGGCGGCCGGATCGCCACTGCTCAGGGTCGCGGGAGCTTCTTGATCTCGACGATGCATTGCCGGATCCGCCGCCGGACCAGCTCGCGCCCGAGGTTCGTCAGCGTCTCGAACAGCGGCGGCGTCGCCTTCTTGCCCGTCGCCGCCAGCCGCAGCAGCATGAAGAGCTCCTTCGTCGACCAGCCGCTCTTCTCGGCGAAGGCGCGCGCCAGCGCCTCCAGCCCGGGAACGGAGAAGTCGCGCGAGGCGTCCAGCTCGTCGGAGAACCCGCCCAGCACCTCGATGACGTCCTTCGCCTCGCGGTTCTTCGGGATCAGGTCCTTCGCCACCGGGCCGTAGTCGATGTCGCCCGAGAAGAAGAAGTCGGTCATCGGCACGAACTCGTCGAGGCGCTGGATGCGCGCGCGCACCAGCGGCACCAGCGACGCCAGCTTCTCGTCGGACAGCCGCCAGTCGCGCAACCGGCGGACGATCTCGGCGTCCGGCAGCTCGCGCAGATAGTCGGCGTTCATGGCCGACAGCTTGACCAGGTCGAACACCGGGCCGCCCAGGCTGACCCGATCCCACGAAAACGCGGCGACCATCTCGTCGACCGTGAACTTCTCGCGGTCGCCCGAGATGGACCAGCCCATCGTCCCCAGGTAGTTGATCAGCGCCTCGGGCAGGAACCCCGCGTCCTTGTAGTAGTCCAGCGACACCGGGTTCTTGCGCTTCGAGATCTTCGACTTGTCCGCGTTGCGCAGGAGCGGCATGTGGATCCACTCGGGCGGCGTCCACCCGAACGCGTGATACAGCACGACGTGCTTGGGCGTCGACGACAGCCACTCCTCGGCGCGGATGACGTGGGTGATCCCCATCAGGTGGTCGTCGACGACGTTCGCCAGGTGGTAGGTCGGGAAGCCGTCCGCCTTGATCAGGATCTGGTCGTCGATCTGGGCGTTCTCGAACTTGACCGCGCCGCGCAGCCGGTCGACGAACACCGTCTCGCCCGTGCGGGGCATCGCCATCCGGACGACGAACGACTCGCCGGCGGACGCGCGCCGCTCGCCCTCCTCACGGGGAAGGCCGCGGCACAGGCCGTCGTAGCCGACGAAGAGGTTCTGCCGGCGCTGCTCCTGACGGAGCGCCTCGAGCCGCTCGGCCGTGCAGAAGCACCGGTACGCGGCGCCGCTGTCCATCAGCTTGGCGACCTCGCTCCGGTAGATGTCGGCGCGCTCGGACTGGCGGTAGGGGCCGACCGGGCCGCCGATGTCGGGGCCCTCGTCCCAGTTCAGGCCGACCCAGCGCAGCGCGCGCAGGATGGCCGCCTCGGACGCGGCGGTCGACCGGGCCCGGTCGGTGTCCTCGATCCGCAAGATGAACTTGCCGTTGCGGCTTTTGGCGAACGCATAGTTGAAGAGCGCGATGTAGGCGGTCCCGACGTGGGGGTCGCCGGTCGGCGAGGGGGCGATGCGGACACGGACCTGCGGCTCGGACATGCGCCGGGTTCATAACACGAACCGCGCGGCGACACCGACCGGCGGGTCCGGTCACTCCAGGACTCCGTCGAGCAATCAGTCCAGGATCGGCGCGGCGTTCGGGTTCAGCGTCGGCGTTCCGTCCTCGGCCGGCGCGCGCGTGTGGTGCGGGCGGGCCGGCTCGCTGTGCCGTGGCGCCGCCGGGACCCTCTTGGCTCGCGGCAGCACCAGCTTCACCTCGGGCCTGGGCTCGAGCTTCGGCTCCGGCTTGGGGTCCGGCTGAGCTGGCGCGGCGACGATGGGCGGCGGCGCCGACGGGGGGTCGATGGCCGGCCGCGACGGCGGCAGCACCTCCGCCGAGCCGGAGAGCCTGGTCGTCTCGGCGCGCGAGTCGGAGGTCGAGCTGTGCGATGTCCCCGAGCCGCGACCCGGCAGCATCATCACGACACCAACGACCGCCACCACCGCCGCACCGCCTGCGATGACCAGAAGCGGTCCCGTGCGCCGGCGCGGCCGCAGGTCGACGTCGAACTGGGAATCGGCGGTCCGCGCGGCGCGGCCGGTCCCGCTGGTCGGCAGGGGCATCGTCCCGCTGGACACCGGCGTCATCGGCGGGGGGCGCCGGGACGGAGGGAGCGGCGTCCGGGGCATCGGGGTCGTGGCCGGGACGGCGCGCACGGGCCAGGGCCCCGACCCGGGCGGCGACACGGGCGCCGACAAGGTCGTCCCGCCCGCGGGCCCGGTCTCCGCGAACGAATGCTCCCAGGAGGATCGCACGCGCGGGGAGGCAAACGGCAGCAGCGCCTTCCCCATCTCGGAGGCGGAACCGTACCGGGCCGTGGGCGCCTTGTGCATGGCGCGCGCGACGATCTGTTGCACGGGAACGGGAAGGTCCGGCCGCAGCTGGCCGACCGCCGGCGCGTTGGCGTCGACGATCGCCTGAAAGACCAGAAACAGGTTCTCCGCCTCGTACGGGCGGCGCCCCGTCAGGCACTCGTAGAGGATGACCCCCAGCGCGTACTGATCGCTGGCCGGGCCGGCCGACCGCGCGTCCAGGATCTGCTCGGGCGCGAAATAGAACGGCGTCCCGATCATCCCGGTGCCAGTCAGCGCGCTGGCCTTGGTGTCATTCCCCTTCGAGATGCCGAAATCCAGCACCTTCGGCTCGATGCCGCGCGGCCCGTTGGCCAGGAAGATGTTCTGCGGCTTGAGGTCGCGGTGGGTGATGCCGACCCGATGCGCCTCGGCGACCGCCGAGCAGACCGGCAACATGATGTCGACCAGGTGGTCGACGACCATGGGGCCCGTTCGGTCCAGCCGCTGGGCCAGGTCCTCGCCGTCGAGGAACTCCATCACGATGAACGCGCGGCCGTCCTCGTTCCCCATGTCGTTGACGTCGACGATGTTGGGGTGGTTGATCTTGGACGTCAGCTGCGCTTCGCGCAGGAACCGTGTGCGCGCGCCGGGCGCGGCGGCCAGCTCGGGCGCCAGCACCTTGATCGCGACGCGCTTGCCGATCTCGGTGTGATACGCCTCGTAAACGGCGCCCATGCCGCCGGCGCCCAGCAGGCGGCGGATCTCGTACTTGCCGAGGCGCGCCCCGGGCGGCAGCGTCCCCAACGGCTCGCCCTCGGTCAATGAATCTCCCGTCTTCCCCGCCATGTTCGGCCCGCTGCCTGCCGCCACATTAGCAGGACAGGGGCCTTCAAACCAACCACGCCGGCCGGGAAGCCGCGCCGTAGAACCCGCGCAGGCGTCGGGCGGCGGACCCCGATCGGGGTCGGTTCTGCTCGTCGAGGAACCCGAGGAACCGAAGCGCGTTCCGCCCCATGACGTCCGCCCGCTCGTCGGCTGTCAGCACTGGCGCGAGGACCGCGTCAAAACGATCGATGGCCCGATCCGCCAGCGGATCGAGGGCCGACAGCCACCAATCGCTGCCGTACATCAGGCGCCGGTTGAGCCGCGGGTGGCGGGCGAGCAGCCCCGGCAGCAGTGCCCGCAGGCGCGCGGCGTACGCGTCGTCGTAAACCAGCGCCGAATTGGAAAGGTCCGCGTAAACGTTCGGGTAACTCTCGATCATGGCGATCGCCTCGTCCGTCCAGGCGGGCAGCTCGCCACCGAAATGGCCAAGGTCGAGGCGCAGCCCGGGGAAGCGCTGCAGGACGGGCGCCCAGCGCGCCGGCGTGACGAACCGCCGAAACCCCAGCGCGTACTCGTTCGACGCGCTGGCGTGCGTCAGGATGGGGACCTCGCGGGACTCGCAAAACTTGTAGAGCAGGGTCAGGGCGCGATCCAGCGCAGGGCCAAGGGGCAGCCCCGGTTGCAGGGTGGCGTTGTCCAGCGGCGCGAAGCCCACCGGTGGGTACAGCTTCACGCCCAGGAACCCCGCCGACTGCACGGCGTACCGGACCAGGTCCATGGCTGTGCTGCCGGCCTGCGGCTGCGGAGGCTCGCCTTCGCCGGCGCCCCCGCGCGACTCGGCTTGCCGGCGGGGATCGTAGGCCACGAACGGGTGCACGCGCGCGTCCGCCCGCCCCACCCGCCCAGCCACAGCCAGCCGCGCGATCTGTTCTTGAATCAGCACCTGCTGCCACAGCGGCGTCGGCGGGCTGTCGTCGGACCAGGCGTCGTAGTCGACCAGCGACGGTGTGAACAACGACACGGCCGGGAACGTCTGCGCCATGGTCGCGGCGATCGCCGCCCGCGGGTGTGCCGCCAGGTAGAGGGTCTCCAGGGTGCGGGTCACGACCCGCCGCTGCGCCTCGCCCAGCGTGAACGGCAAGTACCTGGCCGCCGACGCCAGCAGGTCGTCGACGGCGCCCGGCGGCAGCGGCGGGATGGGTGGCACGGGCGGCCCCGGGCGCCCCACCATCTCGCGAAGCGCCGCCAGCTCGGCCGCCCCGGTCGGGGCGATCGCGTTCGGCAGGGTCGCGACGGCGCCCAGCAGTGTACGGACGACGAGCTCCGGCCAGCGGGTCAAGAACGTGGAGAGCTCGGTCAGTCCGGGGATCTGGTGGGCGACGAACCCCGCGATCGGCAGGTCTGCCGAGCAGAAGCTGTGGCAGTGGACGTCGACGTAGGCGCTCGTGGCCGCGGCGGACGCGCCGGCGGTACGCGAGGCCAGCGCCGCGATGCCGGCGCCGGCACCCGCCAGCACGGCCCGCCGCGTGGGCTGCTGCCCCGGGCCCGTCACGGCACCAGCTTGTAGCCGGTGCCGTAGATCGTGACGATGTGGCGCGGCTTGGCGGCGTTCTCCTCGATCTTCTTGCGCAGCTTGACGACGAAGTTGTCCACGCTACGGGTGGTCGCGTGCCCCGACACACCCCAGATCTTCTCCAGGATTTCCTCGCGCGGGACCGGCTGCCCCGTCCGCTCCCACAGGAGGCGCAAGAGCTCGACCTCGTAGAACGTCAGCGGGTAGGTCTTCCCGCGCCGGACCAGCTCGTGCTTCAGCGGATCGACCACCGCGGCGCCGATGCGGATCTCCTCGTTCGCGGGCGCCACCCGGTGAAGCCGGCGGAAGATCGCGTTGATGCGCGCGACCAGCTCGCCGATCGAAAACGGCTTGGTGACGTAGTCGTCGGCGCCGACGTCGAGACCGCGGATCTTGTCCGTCTCCTGCGAGCGCGCGGTCAGCATGATCACGGGGACCAGCGGGTGGGTGGCGCGGATCTCCTCGCACACCGAAAACCCGTTGGCGTCGGGCAGCATCAGGTCCAGCAGCACCAGGTCGGCGCCGCGGTCGCGCAGCAGGCGGACGCCTTCGCGACCCAGCCCGGACGCCACCACCTCGAACCCCTCGAACTCCAGGGCGTCGCGCAGCCCGCGGACCAGATCGGGCTCGTCCTCGACGATCAGGATGCGGCGGCGCTGGGCGGCGGCCCCCACGGGCGAGAAGGGGCCGGTCACGAGGCGGCCCTCTCTTCGGGCGCCGGCGTCACCAGCGGCGCCGCCGGCAGCGTGACCGTGAACGTGGAGCCGCACCCCAGCGCGCTCTCGACCTCGACGCGTCCGCCGTGCGCCTCGGCGATGTGCTTGACCAGTGCGAGACCGATGCCGCTGCCGCGCACGTTGCGGGCCCGCGCGGAGGTGGCGCGGTAAAAGCGATCGAAGATCCGCCCCTGCTCGTCGGCGGCGATACCGCTGCCGTGGTCGACGACCGACAGCGCGACGGCGCCTGGCATGCGCCGCAGGCGGACCACGACCTCCCCGCCGTCACCGGCGTACTTCACGGCGTTGTCGACCAGGTTCAGCAGCACCAGCGTCATCGCGTTTTCGTCCATGCGCACGGGGGGCAAGTTGGGCTCGATCTCCGTCGTCAACCGCAGCTTGTCCTTTTCGATCCGGTGGCGAAAAACGTCCAGCGCTCTCTCGACGACGTCCTCTAGCCGCCCCTCCGCGAAGCTGTAGCTGGCCTTGCCGCGTTCCAGCCGCGCGAAGTCCAGCACGTTGTCGATGAGGTGAGCCAGCCGCTCGGACTCGCGCGTGATGATGCCGCCGTATTCGCGGGTCATCGCCTCGCCCTTGTGCTTGCCGGTCATCAGCAGCTCGCCGAACATGCGGATCAGCGACAGCGGCGTCTTCAGCTCGTGTGAGACGTTGGCAATGAAGTCGCTCTTCATCTGCGAGGCGCGGCGCTCGGCGCGCACCGACAGCCAGACCACCCCCAGCCCCAGCGCGATGATGACCGTCGAGACCGGCACCAGCAGCACGCCCAGCAAGCGCTCGGTCTCGGCCTGCGCGCGCAGCTCGGCCACGTCGCGGGGCGTGATCTGGATGCGCCAGGCGTACAGCGTCTTGCCGAACGCGGCCTCGTACTGAAACGGCGTCGGGGGCTGCGGCTCGCCGTAGATGGGGCGCGCCACTTCGTCCAGGATGACGACCCGCCGCTTACCGGTAACGACGTCCATCTCGTCGGGAATCCAGTCCTTGGCGATGCGGCCCAGGTCCAGCTTGGCCGCCACGTAGTACGCCCGCCCGCCGGCCGTCTTCTTGGCCGCATAGGCGATGAGGACCGACTTACCCTCGAAGAGCTGGTGCAGGTGCCGGAAGTTGCCGGTCTGGTCGGGCGTCCAGGGCTGCAGCGATTTCCAGTCCAGGCCGCGCACGTAGCTTTGCCACCGTTCCAGCTCACGCCGGCGCTTGGCGGGGTCCGGCGGCGGGTACAGCGACCGGATGTGCAGCCCCTCGTCCATGAGAGCCACCGACTCGACGGCCGACGGCAAATCGAGCTTGTCCGGCGGTTCCGCCGTCGGCTCGTCCCACTCGACGCCGTCGAACAGCTCGCCATCCGTCTTGTCGATCCGGTCCTGCACCTGCTCGCTCAGCAAATTCGCGAGCTGCTGGTTCCCCTCCATCAGCGACGCCTTGCTGCGCTCGGACGCGGCCACGGCGTAGCGATACCCGTAGTACGCCAGCGCGATGGCGGCCCCGATGATCGCCGGAAAGACGATCGCCAGGATCACGGGCGCCACCGACACCTGGTTGGGCGAAGCCGTGCTCCGCCGGGCGCGCTTCAATCGTGCGTCTTGCCGGGACATCGGGAATGGCTAAGGATTGCACAAACGGCGGCGTGGCGGAAAACCCGCTCGCCGGCGCGGTCCACCGGCTTGGCCCACATCGAACGTCACTTCTTCGTCTGCGAGAACGCCCGCCCGGCCGGCGGCAAGCCGTCCTGCGGCGCGCGCGGCTCGGCCGCCATCGCGACGGCGCTGCAAGAGGGGCTGGGCCGCCACCCCGAGCTGTGGGGGCGAATCGCGGTGACCTCGACAGGCTGCCTGGGCCCCTGCTTCGAAGGACCGACCGTCGTCGTGTATCCCGAGGCCGTCTGGTACGTCGGCGTCACCGTCGACGACGTGCCCGAGATCGTGGAGAGCCACATGCGCAACGGCATCCCGGTGGCCCGGCTCGTTCGCCAGACCGAAGAAGACTAGAGCTTCGCCGGCTCGTCGTCCTGCGGCGCGGCCCGCGGCCGGTGCGGGCGGGGCTTGGGCTTGTGCTCCAGCGTCAGCTCGACGGTCTGGTCGTCGTCCAGCGTGACGTCGTGGGCGTTCGGCGTGAAGCCGTCCTTTTCCAGGCGCAGCTTCAGCGCGCCGCCGCGCGGCCGCGTCAGCACCAGCGGGGTGACGCCCAGGACGCCACCGGTGGCGGCGTTCACGACGCTGGCGCCGGGCGGGTCGGACTCGACACGCACACTGATGGTCTTGACCGCCGGCGGTTCCGTCGGCGCGACCGGCACGGGCGGATCTTTCGGAACCAGCGCGGTCGTCGTGGGTTGTACGTCCTTGACGACTTGCGCCGCGCGCTGAAGGGCGACCTTCTCTCCGTCGCGGAACAGAAAAACACCGGCGACGACGGCGGCAGCGGCCACGCCGACGACGATCGCGATCGATCGGCTCCCGCGTCGCGCAGGCGCCGACCGCCCCATGTCGATGCGCTCGCCCGTGCCCGTCGAGAAGGTGGTGTCGCCCAGCTTCGGGTTGCTGAGCGGCGCGGGTGGCGGGGTTCGCCCGCCGAGGTCCGGCGACGACGTGTGGGAGCCGCGTACGACGAACTGCGTCCCGCCCGCGCTTTTCAACGCCCCCTGGACCTCCGCCATGTCCCCGAAGCGCTGGTCGGCGTTCTTCTCCAGCATGCGCAGGACCAGCGCGTCCAGCGCCGGCGGGATCGCCGGGTTGCGACTGGACGGCACCGGCGGCGCGACGTTGAGGTGCAGGTTGACCAGCTCGCCAAACCCCTCGGAGACGAACGGCGGCTGGCCTGTCAGCATCTCGAACAGGATCACCCCCAGCGAGTAGATGTCGCTGCGGTGGTCGATCGCGCGGGTGCCGCGGCACTGTTCGGGCGACATGTAGATCGGCGTCCCCATCAGCGTGCCCGTGCGCGTCTTCACCGAGTCGCCGGCGTTCCCCTGCTGCAGCTTGGCGATCCCGAAGTCCAGCACCTTGATGCGCTCGCGATCGGGCTCGTGCGGATCGGGGACGATGTAAAGGTTGTCCGGCTTCAGATCGCGGTGGACGATCCCCTTGCGGTGCGCGGCGCCCAGCGCCGAGGCCGTCTGGTACGCGAACTCGACGGCGGTCGGGATCGGCAGCGGGCCGACGCGGCGGATGCGCGCGCCCAGGCTCTCGCCTTCCAGCAGCTCCATCACCAGGAACGGCGTGCCGTCGGCGATGGTCCCGGAGTCCAGGATCTCGATGATGTTCGGGTGCCGGATGGCGTTGGCGGCGCGCGCCTCGTTCAGAAACCGGCCCAGCAGGTTCTCGTCGCGGATGTAGTTCCGGTGCAGCACCTTGACGGCGACGCGGCGGCCGATGCCCGGGTGCTCGGCCAGGTACACGGCGCCCATCCCACCTTCGCCCAGCAGTGAGATCGCCCGGTAGTTCCCGAATTGCTCCCCAATCATGGAACTTTCCGTCATCGGGCCCCCCGATGGTACTCGACCGCCGCGGGCCGGCGCAGCAAGATTTCGGCTCGACCGGGCCGGACCAGATCCGGCAAACGCCCCACGCGTTCAAAGCCCAATCTCCGGTAGAAACGCAGCGCCGGCCGGTTGTTCCCGTCCGCCGACACGTACAACCACCGCCGCGTGCGCGCGACGCGCGCGGCGATGTCTTCCACCAGCGCGGTTCCGACCCCCTGCCCCGCCGCTTCCGGGCGGACCGCCAGCAGCGCGATGAAGCCGCCCAGCAGCACCCCGTCGTCCAGCACGGCCACCGCCAGCGGCGCCGATCGACCGTCGCGCGCAACCAGCACGCCCCGCGCGCGCGCCTTGCGCGCGAGATACCGGGCCAGCGCCGCAGGCTTGTAGCCCAGGCCCAGCCAGGGCTCCATCGCGGCGATCCACGCCGCCTGCGCGCGGGCCAGCGCGGGTGGGGCGAGGGAGATGCGCGCGCCCACGATCGACAGCCCGACTAAGGCCCGAACGGGCGGGGCGGCTCGGACGCGGCCTGTGTCGCGACGGGCGCAGCCGCGCCGGCCTCGCTCCGCAGGAGCTCGGAGAGGGAGACGAACTTGAAGCCGCGCAGCCGCAGTCCTGCCAGAACCTCGGGCAACGCCTCGTGGGTCTTCAAGCCGCGCCCATTGATGTGGAACACGATGATCGACCCCGCCTTGGCCTGCCCCAGCACCGCGTGAACGATGGCGGCCGTGGTGGCATGCGCGCCCGGATCCCCCGAGACGACGTCCCAGGTGACGGTCGGAAGCTGCCGCTGGTGAACCAGCTCCAGCAGCTTGCGGTTCCAGTCGCCGAACGGCGGACGGAAGGCGACCGCGTGCCGGCCGTAGCGCGACAGCGCGGCCTCCGTCGCGTCGATCTGCTCGTCGATGCGGGCGGCGGACAGCGTCGTCATGTGCGGGTGGTCGTACGAGTGATCGCCAAACTCGATCAGCGGGTCGCCGGTCAGATCGGCCATCGCCTCGGGGTGGGTCTCGACCCACAGGCCCGACACGAAGATCGTCGCGGGCACCTGCTCGCGCTTCAGGATCTCGAAGACGTCGTGGTCGAACCCGTACCAGCCCTTCTTGGTGGCGCAGGCGTCGAACGTCAGGACGACCTCGGGCTGCTGGGTTTCAACCCGGCGGATCGGGCGCGTGAACGCCGGCGAAGCGGAAGGCGCCGGAGCTGGGGCCACCGAAACCGGCGGCGGCGACGCCGGTGGAGCAGCCACGGCGGCGCCCAGCGCCAGCCATAACGGCAGCACGGCGGGCACGGTCACGACGTGAGCTCCAGCAGCATGACGATCGCGTCCTCTTGGTCCTCTGCGTAGTAATTCGGTCGTACACCGACGGGCCTGAAGGCAAAACGGCGATAAAGTCGCATGGCCGCCGCATTCGACCGCCGGACCTCGAGAGTCACGACGCGGCACGTGTGACGCCGTGCGAAGTCGACGATGTGGGCCAGCAGGCGCGAGGCGTGCCCGGCGCGGCGCTCCAGCGGGTGCGTCGCCAGGTT
>JBJMQQ010000260.1:0-11797 GCA_045802645.1 Polyangia bacterium | reverse complement strand
GATGCCCGTCGCCGACGTGCTGACGGCCCTGCGCGCGGCCGGCCTCGATTCGCTGCCCGGCGGCGGCGCCGAGATCTTCGCGCCGCGCGTGCGCAAGAAGATCTGCGACGACAAGTGCACGGGCGACGAATGGCTGGACGTCCACCGCACCGCCCACCGGATGGGGCTGCGGTCCAACTGCACGATGCTGTACGGGACGATCGAGACCGTCGAGGAGCGCGTCGACCATATGCTGCAGCTCCGCGCGCTGCAGGACGAGACGGGCGGCTTCCAGACGTTCATTCCCCTCGCCTTCCATCCGGACGGAAACGCGCTCATGAAGCTGCCGGGGCCGACGGGCACCGAGGACCTCCGCACCTATGCGGTGGCGCGCCTCATGCTCCACAACATCCCGCACATCAAGGCGTACTGGATCATGCTGGGCGTCAAGACGGCGCAGACCGCGCTCTGGTTCGGCGCCGACGATCTCGACGGCACCGTCCAGGAAGAGCGCATCTATCACATGGCGGGCGCGGAGACGCCGCAGGTGATGACCCCGGCGGAGATCATCCGCATCATCCGCAACGCGGGACGCACGCCGGTCGAGCGCGACACGCTGTACAACGTCGTCGCCGAGGGGGACGCGCTGGTCCCCGACAAGCCGTTCCGCCGCGACGTGCGGCGCCGCAATCTGGAGGTCGTGTCGTGAACGACAAAGTGCGTCTGTCGGCCGTCTCGTTCCTGAACGCGCGCCCGATCACCTACGGCCTGGAACAGAGCTTGGACGGAACGCCGTTCGATCTGTCCTTCGATCTGCCGTCCCGCTGCGCGGAGCGGCTGGCGACGGGCGACGCCGACCTGGGGCTCATCCCCGTCGGCGCCTACGCGACCAGCGAAGAAGATCTGCGCATCGTGCCGGGGATCGCCATCGCCAGCCACGGCGCCGTGCGCACGGTGCTGCTGGTCAGCGAAGTTCCCTGGGAGCAGCTGGAGGCGATCGCGCTCGACGGTGCGTCGCGCAGCTCGGCGTTGCTGCTGCGCCTGTTGTGTCACGAGCGCGGGCTGACGCCGCGCTTTCACGAGGTGCCGCACGAGGCGGTGCTGGACGCCGTCTCGGGGACCACCGGCGCGCTGGTCATTGGCGACGCCGGCTTCGCCGCGGCCGAGAAGTTCCCGCACGTGCAGGACCTGGGCAGCGCCTGGTACGAACTGACCGGGTTGCCGTTCGTGTACGCGGTCTGGGCCGGCCGGCCGAACGCCGTCGACAGCGACGGGATCGCCCGGCTGCAGGCCAGCCTGGAACAGGGGCTCGCGGCTCGCCCGACGATCGCGCGCGCCTGGGGCGAGGCCCACGGCGGCGATCCCGCGATCTATGAGTCGTACCTGACGCGCAACATCCGCTACCGGCTGGGCGCCGAGGAGCTTTCCGGCATGGCGGCGTTCTTCGAGCGGGCCCGCGCCGCCGGCCTGCTGCCGCGTCCCGTGCGACCGCGCCTTTATGAGGTGGCGGTGTCCGCCGCGAACGCCTCCCCGGCGCGCGCACCGCGCTCGATCGACGCGCTGCTGTCCGACGCGGCCGCCGGCGTGCGCCTGTCGCCCGAGGACGCGATGCGCGTCTACGCCGAGGCCCCGGTGCTGGAGCTGGGGGCGGCCGCCGACCAGCGCCGTCGCGCGCTGCACCCGGAAGACGTCGTCACGTACATCATCGACCGCAACGTCAACTACACGAACGTTTGCGTCACGCGCTGCAAGTTCTGCAACTTCTACCGCCCGCCGACCCACAAGACCGAAGGGTACGTGCTGTCGCGCGAGGAGCTTTCCCGCAAGTTCCAGGAGACGGTCGATCTCGGTGGCGTGCAGATCCTGCTGCAGGGCGGCCTGAACCCGAACCTGCCCATCACCTGGTACGAGGATCTGTTCCGCTGGATGAAGGCCAACTTCCCGCTGGCCATCCACGGCCTGTCGCCCGAGGAGATCCGCTACATCGCCGAGATCGAGAACATGTCGATCCGCGCGGTCATCGAGCGCCTGATGGCCGCCGGGCTGGATTCAATCCCGGGCGGCGGCGCCGAGATCCTGGACGACGAGATCCGCTACGCGATCTCGCCGCTCAAGTGCACGACGGACACCTGGCTGGAGGTCATGCGCCAGGGGCACGCGCTGGGGCTGCGCACGACGGCGACGATGGTGTTTGGCTTCGGCGAGGAGCCGCGCCACATCATCAACCATCTCGAGCGGCTGCGCGCCTTGCAGGACCAGACGGCCGGCTTCACCGCGTTCATCTGCTGGCCGTTCCAGGCCGAGGGGACGCGCCTCAAGCTGCGCGACGACACGACGGCCATGCGGTACCTGCGCATCTTCGCGCTGTCGCGCCTGTACCTCGACAACTTCCCCAGCCTGCAGGTGTCCTGGCCGACGATGGGCCCCGAGGTTGGTCAGGTCGGGCTGCGCTTTGGCGGCAACGACTTCGGCTCCGCCATGATCGAAGAGAACGTCGTCTCGCAGGCGGGCGCCGTCTTCAAGCTGTCCGCCGAGGACATCGAGCGCTACATCCGGACGGCCGGGTTCACGCCGCGACGGCGCAACATGCGGTACGAACGCCTGGCGGCGGCCTGAGGCAGGCATGCGGGTGGTCAGCGCGCGCTGCGTGATCCCGATCGATCGGCCGCCGATCGGTGACGGGGCGCTGGCGCTGGACGACGACGGCACGATCCGGGGCGTCGGTCCGCGCGCCGACGTCCGCGCCGCGTTCCCCGACGCGCCCGAGGAGCAGGCGGAGGGCGTGCTGGTCCCCGGCCTCGTCAACGCGCACTGCCACCTGGAGCTGTCCGCGCTGGCCGACGCGGTTCCGGGCGGCGCCGGCCTGGTCCCCTGGGCTCGGCGTCTGATGAAAGCCGTCGTCGAGACCGGTCACGAAGCGCGGCGTGAAGCGGCCGTACAGGCCGCCCGGGCGGCCGTTCGCCTGGGCACCGCGGCGATCGGCGACGTCGGCAATAGCCTGGACGCGGCGCCCGCCATCGGCGAAGCAGGCCTGGGTGGCGTGCTGTTCCACGAGCTGGTCGGCTCACGCGAGGCCGCAACCGGCGACGCGCTGGCCGACGCCGCCCGCGAGCGGGAGCACGCTGTGGCCGGCTGGCCAAGCGACCTGGCCTACGTCCCGGCGCCGCACGCCCCCTACTCCGTCGGCCCCGACCTGTTCAGGCGCATCTTCGCGGCCGCCGTGGCAGCCGGGAAAGGCACCTCCGTCCACGTCGCCGAGGACGCCGACGAGATCGCGCTCCTGCGCGACGGCACCGGCCGCTGGGCCGACCTGCTGCGCACGATGGGGGTCGACCCGGCGTCGCGCACGCCGGGCAAGACGCCGGTGGCGTATCTCGCCGACCTGGGCGCCTTCGACGGCCCGACGCCGCCCCTCCTGGTTCACATGGTCCACGCCGCGGACGAGGACCGCCGTATCGCGCGCGAGGCGGGCGCCACCGTCGTTCTCTGCCCGCGCTCGAACCTGCACATCGGCGGGCGCCTGGCAGCGGTCGATCGCCTGCTGGAGGACGGCGTGCATCTGGCGATCGGGACGGACAGCCTGGCCTCGACGCCCGACCTGTCGCTGTGGGGCGAGATGGCGACGCTGGCGGCCCACTTCCCGTCGGTCCCGCCCGCCCGCTGGCTGGAGGCCGCGACCCGTCAGGGCGCGCGGGCCCTGGGCCTGCCGGCGCTCGGCTCGCTGACGCCGGGCAAGCGCCCGGGCGTTCTGGACGTGCTGGTAGAAGCCCCCGAGGCCCCCCTGGAGTCGCTGGTACGGGATCCAACCCCCTCGCTGCGCTGGGTGGCGCGCCCATGAGCCTGGCCGGCACATCCGAAGAGACGCGCGACGGCGCCGTCGCG
Organism: Polyangia bacterium; assembly: GCA_045802645.1. Lineage (GTDB taxonomy): Bacteria > Myxococcota_A > Polyangia > Fen-1088 > Fen-1088 > JADGRB01. Next base: position 7,936 of record JBJMQQ010000260.1, on the reverse strand, counting down.
CACGTCGTGAAGTTCGGCCGCATGGTGAAGTTCGAGCACACGCTGTTCGCGCTCCCCTTCGCGCTGGCGGCCGCCGCGATCGCCGCGCGGGCCCACGGAATCACCGTCGGCCGCGTGGCCGGCATCATCATCGCCATGGCCGGCGCGCGGACCGCGGCCATGGGGTTCAACCGCATCGTCGACAGGCACATCGACGCCCGCAACCCGCGCACGGCGCGGCGCGAGATCCCGGCCGGCGTGATCTCGTTGCGCGCCGCGTGGACGATGACGCTGGTCGCGACCGCCGTGTTCGTGCTCAGCGCGGCTGCGCTGGGGCCGCTGTGCCTGGCGCTGTCGCCTGTCGCGCTGCTGTTCCTGTTCGGCTACTCCTTCACCAAGCGATTCACGTCGCTCTGCCATCTGTTCCTGGGTCTTGCGATCGCGTCGGGTCCGGCGGGCGCCTGGATCGCCGTGCGCGGCGAGTTCGGGTGGCCCCCCGGTCTGCTCATGATCGCCGTCGGTTCCTGGATCGCCGGATTCGACATCCTCTATGCGCTATCAGACCGCGAGTTCGACCGCTCGGCCGGCATTCATTCGATCCCGGCCTGGCTGGGCGTCACCGGCTCGCTGGTCGCGTCGGCCCTCCTGCACCTCGTGACCGTGCTGGCGCTGGTGATGCTCGGCTCCGTCGCCCACATGGGCCCCGCTTACCTGTCGGGCGTCGCCGTGGTCGTCGCGCTGCTGATGTACGAACACGCGATCGTGCGCCCGACGGACCTCTCCCGGCTGGACATGGCGTTCTTCAACCTGAACGGCTACGTCTCGGTCGTGTTCTTCCTGGCGACGCTGCTCGACGTCCTCATCCGGTAGCGCGCGCGCCTACAGGGCTGGCGACGCAACCCGGGAAGCGACGAACCCCATGAACGGCCCCGTCGCACCGCTGTCGGTGCAGTCATAGGCGGGTCCCGTCTGCCGTTCGGAGCTGGAATACCAGATCACGTCGAACCTGCCGTTGGGTGCCCCGACGGTGGTCGGGGTGCCCCAGGGAATGACCTGAGCGGGGGTGGTTCGAAGCAGGTGGTCGTTTTGCGTCCAGACGACCGGCATGCAGTTGTCGATGCCTGCGGACGAGCAGACCGCCCGCGTGTCCGCGTCCACGCCGAACAGCGCGAGGACCTGGTCGCCCGTCGGTTCGGGCAAGTTGCGCCCGCGCTGCGCCAGGAACAACAGCTTGCCGCCCTGACTCTCGCGCACCTCGATCAAGATCGTGTCCGTCGCTCCGCAGAAGGCGCAGATGATGTGAAAGGTTTCGCTGAAGCTGGCCCATACCCGCTGCCCGTTCGCGGCGACCGCCGGCGGCGACACCCCGGGGTTGCCGCCGGTTGCCGCCCAGACCAGCTGCGCGCCATCGTCCCAAGCGATTGTCGGCTTGCCGGTGTCCGCTTGCAACCAGGCCGGGCCAGCGCAGGCCGTGTCCGTCTGGCCCAGGTTTGTCGTTTTGTGGCACCCCGAGCTCCCCGCGTCCGCGCCGCCAGCTCCCGCGTGCGAGCTGCCGGCGTCCGCGGCGCGGAACACGACCGTCCACGGGATGACGTCGGGCATCTCGCCCGCCACGCACGTGGAGCCATCCGGCGAGGCGCCGCCGTTGGAGCTGCCGCCGCTGGAGCTGCCGCCGGCTCCACCGCCGCCGGTTCCCCCCGCGCCGGTTCCCCCCGCGCCGGATGGCGACTGCAGCGAACCACTGCTGCACCCGAGCAGGCCCGCCACCAAGACGACGATCAGTGCGTCCGTCATGACCTGAAGCACTGCAAGAGCGCCGCCAGCCAACGCCGCACGGATTCGATGACTTGTCGTACGGAATAGACCTGCCACGCCGCCGAGTCGGACATCGCTGTCACACGCGCCGGCTGGATCGGCCGGCCGCCCGCGCTAGATTTCGCACGTGCCCCGCGCCCTGTCCACCCAGCCCAGCCTGCTCGGCGGCTGCGCGCCGGCCGTCGACGGCGGCGCGCTGGCCCGCATCCGACGAATCGCGCTGGACGAGGACGCCTGGGTCGAGCACCTGCCCGGGTGGGTGAGTGGCCACGAGGCGCTGCTGGACGATCTGGCCCAAAGCACCGCCTGGCGAACGGAAAGCAGGCTGATGTACGACCGCATGGTCGACGTCCCGCGCCTCGTCGCGGCGCTGCCGGCCGACGGCCCCGGCCACCCGGTGCTGGAAGAGATCCGCAGAGTGCTGAACGCCCGGTACGAGACAACGTTCGTGAACCTGTCGATGGGGTATTACCGCGACGGCAACGACAGCGTTGCCTGGCACGGCGACACCACCGCGCGGGAGCTGCCGCAAGCGATCGTCGCCACGATCTCGCTCGGCGAGCCGCGCAAGTTCCTGTTGCGCCCGCGCAGTCGCGGCGCCAGGACGCAGGCGTACATGCTGGGCTGGGGCGATCTGATCGTCATGGGTGGGTCCTGCCAGCGGACCTGGGAGCACAGCGTGCCCAAGGTGGCGCACGCGTGGCCCCGGATGGCGGTGATGTACAGACCGGAATGGAAAAAGTGATGAATACGGACGGACGGACGGATGGGCACAACGGGGCGCGGCCGCGGGTCGTGATCATCGGCGCGGGTTTCGGCGGCATCGAGGCGGCCAAGGCGCTGGGCAGCCAGCCCGTCGAGGTGACCGTCATCGACCGCCTGAACTATCACCTGTTCCAGCCGCTCCTTTATCAGGTCGCGCTGGCGGCGCTGTCGTCGACCGACGTCGCCTACCCGATTCGATCGATCCTGAACCACCACCAGAACATCGAGGTGATGCTGGGCGAGGTCGCCGGGATCGATCTCGGCGCGCGCCGGGTGACCCTGGGTGACGGCAGCGCGCTGCCGTACGAGTACCTGGTCGTCGCAGCCGGCGCCGGCACCAGCTACTTCGGGCACGACGACTGGGCGGCGGTCGCCCCCGGACTCAAAGACCTGGACGACGCGCTGGAGGTTCGGCGCCGCGTGCTGCTGGCGCTGGAGGCCGCCGAGCGCGCCAGCGACCCCGACGAGCGGCGCCGCTTGATGACCTTCGTGGTCGTCGGTGGCGGGCCGACCGGTGTCGAGCTGGCGGGCGCGATCGCGGACCTTTCACGCGACATCCTGCACGCCGACTTCCATCGCGTGCGCCGCGAAGAGCTGCGCGTCGTCTTGATCGAGGCGGCGCCCCGCATCTTGACGGCGTTCGATCCGCCGCTGTCCGACAAGGCCCGCCAGCAGCTGCAGGATCTCGGCGTCGACGTCCGCAGCGGCGTGCGCGTCGAGAACGTCGACGCTTCCGGGGTTCGCGTCGCGGGCGAGCTGATCGAGGCGCGCACGGTCTTGTGGGGCGCGGGCGTCCAGCCGAGCCCGCTCGGCAAGACGCTGGGCGTGCCGCTGGACCGCGCGGGACGCGTGCTCGTCGCGCCGGACTGTTCGATCCCCGGGCACCCCGAAGCGTTCGTCATCGGCGACATGGCGGCGCTGACGCCCGAAGGCGCGGCGGCCCCGCTGCCCGGAATCAGCCCCGTGGCGATCCAGGAAGGGCGCGCCGTCGCGCGCAACATCCTCGCCTCCACCGGCGGCGAGCCCCGGAAGCCGTTCCACTACCTCGACAAGGGGTTCATGGCGACGATCGGCCGCGCGCGCGCCGTGGCCCAGATCCGCCGGTTGCACCTGTCCGGGCTGGTCGCCTGGCTGGCGTGGGCGCTGGTCCACCTCTGGTACTTGGTGGGCTTTCGTAACCGGATCGCGGTCTTTCTCAACTGGATCTGGGCGTACCTGATCTCGAACCACGGCGCCCGCATCGTGATCGGGCGCGGCTCGCGCCAACCGCCCTCAGTGGATGGGCGCCAGCCGCTCGTCGGGAGCGGTGGTGGTCGGGGCCTCCCGCAGCTCGGCCATCGAGACGCGCAGGATGATGGCGTCGCCGGCGGCGTGAATCAGCCCGGTCGGCACGTCGACGGTCGGACGCTTGAAAAATGACCAGCTGAGGGCCATTTCTCGCGCCGCCTGCCGGCGAACGACGACCCGCAACGTGTCGACCAGCCACGTCTCCATGTCGACCAGCGGCGCCTGAATGTTACCGACCACCACGCCGTTGGCATCCAGAACCGGACGTCCGCGCACTTCCGACAGTTTGAGATGCATGTCCCCTCGCCCCTTTCCCTCTACAGGGACAAACCTAAGCCGCCGCCCGTCGCATTCAAGGATGCGCTGCGGGGCAGCTCGACCGGTAATTTCCGGGAAAGGTTGCGCGCGCGTCAGCGAGCGGGCGCCCAGGAGGCGCCCTTTTCGGACTGGTGCGCGGGCGCAGGCGCCGGGCGATCGGCAGGCGGCTTGTCGGCGGCGGCGCGCTCTGCGGCCACCTTGGGCGCCGGGGCCGGCCGCGGGTGGTGAACGTCGAACGCCGGCTTCTGATTCGGGTCGCAGTTCGGCCCGAACCCCGTGGCGTTGAACCGATAGGACAGGCGCCCGCTGGAGCCGGCGGCCAGGGCTTCGATCTCGACCTCGTGCTCGCCCGCGCGCGAAGGCGAGCAGTACGACAGCAGATAGAAGCGCCGCGAGGACGCCTCGATGCGCGCGCCGATGTCGTCGAAGCCGCGCTTGATGTCGGCCGAGTTCTGCGACGCGAACGTCCCCGAACGCCCGATGCGTGACAGCTGCCGGCGATCGACCTCCTGGCCGACGCCGATGACGTACGTCTCGAACCCGGCGCTGTCCAGCGCGCGATCGACGTCGTCGGGCGAGGCGCGGTGGGCGCGGTCGGTGCCATCGGTGAAGACAACCAGCGTGCCGAAGCGCAGCGGCACGGGCGCGTGCTCCATCTGCTGGGTCAGCAGGCGCACGCCTTCGATCACCGCGCCGTTCAGGTTCGTCGACGGATCGCGCGGGCGCCGCATGCCAAGCGCGGTCACACCGCTGCGCACATTGCCGCCGAAGCCGGACACCTGCGTCAGGTGCGGGCTGCCGTCGAAGCTGTAGACCGCCACCTTCTGATACGGACCGACGCGCTCACCGAAGGTCGACGCCGCCTCGATGAGAGCCGGCATGTCGCCCGAGTCGACGACGCTGCCGCTCATGTCGACCAGCAGCAGCGTGTAATGAATCGCCGCAACCTGCGGCTCCAAGATCGTTTGCTTGCTCTCGAGGATCGAGACCGGCTGCTGGTCTTCGTAGATCTTGAAGTCCTGCGGGGTCAGGCCGGCGACGGGTGCCCCTTTGTGCGTCTCGACCGTGAAATACACCGCCACGTTCGAGGGCTTGCGGACGGACGCGTCCACCATTTGCAGCCGCAGGCCGCAGCCGGCAGTCGCAATCAAGGAGAGGCCGAAACACCAGAATGAGGCGCTGGGCATGGCCAGACCGCATACCACGAAAAGGGAAAAGGAATTAAGCTTCTGAGGCTGGCTGCCGACGATCACATCGCCGCACCTTCCGGAAACGCGGAGTCTCACCCAGCCATGAACCGAATCCTGAACGTTTCGCGGACCTTGGTGTTGACGGCAGCCCTGACCGGCGGCGCGGCGGAAGCCGCGATCATCCCGGCCGACAAGCTGCCCGAATCGCCGCTGCCACTGCCACCCGCCGGACCGGAGGCGACGTACCTGAACGCCGTCCATACGGCCATCCACCGCCGGTGGACCGACAACTTCCTGCGGCTCATTGGCGAAAAGCTGGAGCTGACGAACCCGTTGAACGCGCCGGACCGCAGCGCGGAAGTCGACCTGGTCATCGCCGGCGACGGCCAGCTCGTTTCCTCGCAGGTGACCCGGTCGTCCGGGTTCCCGGGCTTCGACGACGCGGTCCTTGAGATCCTGCGGGATGCCTCTCCGTTCCCGCGCCCGCCGGGCGAGGTCCGCTCGGACGACGGGACGACCCACTTTCACTGGCTGTTCGCGCGCGATCAGCGCCGCGATTCGGGGATCAGCATCCGCAAGACGTTCGATCCGATCGTGGCCGCGCTGCCCAAGCTGCTGCAGCAGGGGCGACGCGACGAAGCGCTCAACCGCGTCGCCTACGCGCGCGGCAACGGCGAGCACGTCGGCGAGCAGTTCACGATGCTGGCAGTCGATTGGCTGCACGCCTCGCTGCACCAACCCTGGACCACCGTGCGCATCGCCAAGATGATGGGCGCGCGCGGTGAGCCGGAAGCCATCAACTGGCTGAAGGCGGCGCTGCGGCGCCCCGAGCTGGCCGGCGCCGCGGGCGAAGCGCTGACAGCGCTGAAGGTCCCCGTGTGCCCGCTGGTCAAGGAGATGCTCGACAGCGCGAATCCGGCCGACCAGTCGAACGCCGCCGCCGCGCTGGCGACGGCCGCCGACCCCGCGTGTCTCAACGGGCTCGTCAAGGTGCTGACGTCGAACAAGGCCGCGGCCGACACGCGCGCGGCCGCGGCGACGGCGCTGGGCGCGATCGACGATCCGTCGGTCAAGAAGGTGTTGATCGCGGCCAGCGAAGACACGAAGCCGGAGGTCAAGTCCGCCGCGCTGCTGGCGCAGGTGCGCCCGGGCGCCGGCCGTTCGAAGGTGTTTTTGGTGGAGCCGTTCTTGCGTGACCCGTCCCCGCTCATGCGGGCGGCAGCGGCGGCCGGCGTGGTGCGCGCGGGCGGCGACGCCAACCTGGCGGACCTCTACGTGCTCTTCAAAGAGAACGACGCCCGCCCCTGTCTGGCGGCGCTGAAAGAGCTGGAACGGCTGCAGACCGAGGAATCGACGCGGCTCATCGCGCGGCTCATGCACCGGCCGCAGCCCGACGTGCAGCGCATGGCGGCCGACATCTTGCTCCGCCGCGGCGCGCGTGACGCGTACCCCGCCTTCAAGAGCTTCCTCGAGCCGAACAGCGATCCGGCGATGCGCGGTCGGGCGCTGGTCGCCGCCGACGACGCGCAGCTGCAGGCCGCCACCGCCGATCCCAAGCTGGGCATCTGGGTGTTTCGCGCGCTGCTGGCTCGCGGCCAGCCGGATCAGGCTGCCGACTGGTTCATCGCCCGCGGCACGAAGCTTTCGCCTGCCGAACAGGCGGACGCGATGGCCGACTGGGTCACCTACGCCCCCGCGATGCGCGTGAATGCGCCGGCCGTGGCGGCCGAACCGAAGCCGCCGGCGACGACGGCGACGGCCGCTGTGCCTCCCCGCTGATCAGACGGGCGTGACCTGCGTGATCGGCACGGCCGTCTTGTCGGCCAGCGCGCGACCGTTGGTCGCGATCAGCTTCTTGTACCAGTCGAACGAGTCCTTCGGCACGCGCATCTGGTTCTGGTAATCGACGTACACCAGACCGAAGCGCTGCTTGTACCCGTCGGCCCACTCGAAGTTGTCGAGCAGCGACCAGGCGTAATAGCCGGTGACCGGCACGCCGTCCTTGATGGCGCGCCCCAGCTCCGCCAGGTAGCGGTGCATGTAATCGATCCGCTGCGGGTCGTGCACCTTGCCGTCCAAAAAGATCTGATCGCGGGTCGCGAGGCCGTTCTCGGTGATCGTGAGCGGCAACTTGTAGCGGTCGTACACGAAGCGCGGCCCCCAGTACATCGACCCCGGCGTGATCGGCTCCCAGTCCGACCCGGCGCGCGGGTAGCCGGGTGGCACCGGGAGGGTCTCCGGCTTGCCGTCGGCGCCGCGCCGCACGGTGGCCGCCTTGTAGATGTTGAGGCCCAACCAGTCGAGCGGCTGCTTCATCTCGTCGAGGTCGGTCGCCTTGAACTTGGGCATGTCCTTGCCCGCCAGCGCGATTCCGTCGTCGGGGTAACGGCCCAGGACCACCGGGTCCATCCACCACGTGTTGTTCCACTCGCCGCGGTAACCGACGCTGAACATCGAGGCGCGCGCCGCCTCCACGTCCTCGGGCTTGTCGGTGGCGGGTTGCGTGACCTGGGTGGCGGTGACGTAACCGATCTTCGTCGCCTTCGGATCGCGGGCGCGCGCCCGCAGCACCTGCACCGCCT
>JBJMQQ010000018.1:0-34184 GCA_045802645.1 Polyangia bacterium | reverse complement strand
CGCCATGTTGGAACCTCCTGCCTGTACATACGCGGCGGAACCCCGCCGGTCACGGTCGCCCGAGCTCAGACGTTCAGCTCCTCAGACGCCGCCGTACCACTCGTACCCCTGGTCGCTCCAGTAGCCGCCGTTGGGCTGGGGCAAAAACAGGATGCGCGTCAGGTATTTGGTGTTCTTGTAGCCGAGCTTCACCGGCGAGTAGACGCGCGCCGGCGCGCCGTACGCCGGGCTCAGCAGCTCGCCGTCCTGGCCGTACACCACCACCGTCTGCGGGTGCAGCGCGCTGTCGAGGTCCCAGCTCTCGTGATAGTCGTCGTCGAAGGACTGGAAGTCGACGTAGCGCGCGTCCGGCAACAAGCCCGCGCGCCGCGCCAGCTCACTCAGCCGCACGCCCGCGCGCACCGACACGGCCGACCACCCCTCGACGCAAAAATGTTCCAGCCGCAGCTCGGTGCGCGGCAGTTCCTTCAGCTCCGCCAGCGTCAGCCGGACCGGGTTCTTGACGAGGCCGCCGATCTCCAGCCGCCACGTGCCGCGTTCCTTCTCGTCCCACACCGGCAGATCGTCCGCCACGAAGTACGACGGGAACTTCTGTCCGGCCAGCGCGGCGCCCGCCGGGGCGTCGTTCATCGCCGTGTGTCGGAACAGCGCGCGCTCGATCTTCTCGTTCCAGCGCGTGGCCGCCGCCAGGATCGGCTCCGCCGCCTTCGGTCCGCTCGAATTGCAGCCGGCCAGCGCCAGCGCGCTCAGGCTGCCCGCCCCCGCCGCCAGGAACGCGCGCCGGTCGACGCCCAGCTTTTCCGCCGGGTGCCGCACACGCGCGCCGGGTAGCCAGAGCTTGCTCATACCTTCTCGTCAGGCGGCGGCTTCGGCGGCTCGCCCACGGGGGGCTGCCCCGGCTGCGGGTCGGACTCGGGCACCTGCGGCTTCGGCGGGTCCCCGGCCGGCGGCTGCGGGTTCGGCTCCGGCCGCGGGCTCGGCACCGTGAACAGATGAATGAACGGGCGCGCGTTGCGCGCTTCCGGCGAGCGTGCCGCGTTGTAGCCCCCGGTGACCATCGATCGCAGCGAGTAAGGATCCACGGCAAACACCATGAACACGTGACCCAAGGTCAGGAAGACCAGCAACAGCATGGCCACGAAATGCCAGTAGCGCGCCCAGACGAATCCGCCCAGGAGGTGCGTCAGCGGCGCGAGCTGCACCGGCTTCCAGATCGCCAACCCCGAGAGCACCGCGACGATGCCGACGTACGGCATCGTGAAGTACGCCATCCGCTGAAGCGCGTTGTGCTTGCCCTGCCGCGGGTGTTCCTTGCGCAGCGCCAGGTAGAACTTCACCATTTCGACGCTGTCGTGGGCGACGCCGCGCCGCGGGACCAGGTCGCGCCATTCGCCGTGCAGGTAGATGAAGCCCAGATACAGCAGGCCATTGGCGACCAGCATCCACATGGCGGCGAAGTGCCAGTGGCGCGCGCCGGCCAGCCATCCCCCGAACGTGAGCCACGTCGGGATCTTGTGCCCCGCGAAGGGGTAGCAACAGAAGCTCTCGCCCTTGCGCGCGAACGCCGGATAGCTGTTGAAGATGCGCAGCCCGCTCCCGATCATGATGAACAGCGCCAGCGCGTTCACCCAGTGGGTGACCCGCACGATCCAATGATGCCGGATCGGAGGAGCCGGGGCGCCGATGGCGGGCTGCGCTTCCAAGAGCGCTGGGTTACTTCTTGTCCATGTCGCCGCCCATGTCGCCGCCCTTGTCCTTCTTCTTCGACTTCTTCTTGCTGCTCTTCTTCATGTCGCCGCCAGCACTGTCACCGGCCGGCTCGTCCGCCGCTTTGGCGATCGTCCAGGTCGTCGGCATCAGAACGGCCATGAAGAGAAAACAGGCGCGAATCAGGTTCATATCGGTCTCCTTGTGCGGGAACGCGCCCTAACCAGCCGGCGCGCGGCGCCGATGATAGCCCGTTTGTGGTTGGGCTACCTCTTATCGCAGCTCCAATTCATAGGGTAACCGGGCCTCGATGCCCGTATTTCCGGCGTGTAACAGATAGGGTGCCAACAGGCGAAGAGCTGCACGCACATCGCCGGTCAAGAGACGCGCGGGCTGCGCGGCCGCCGCCTCGCCATCGGATTCGGTCAGCGCGGACGCGGCGCTGGCCACCTTGTGCAAGAGGCCCTTGTTCTCCGCCGGCAGCAGCACCAGCTCCGGGAGCTGATCGTTGCCGAGGGGCACGGCCCCCAACCGCGCCGCCTCGTCGATCGCCGCCGAGATCCCACCCATCCGGTCGACGAGCCCGATCGGTCCGGCCAGCGCGCCCGTCCAGACGTGCCCCTCGCCGATGGCGTCGACGCGCGCCACCGTCAGCCCCTGCCGCTTGCGGCCGTCCGCGACGGTCTGCAGGAAGAGGCTGTAAAGGTGATGGATCTCGTTCTCGACGATGGCGCGCTCAGCCTCGGTCCAGGGGCGATAGGCGGACAGGATGTCGGCGTGCGCGCCGCGCCGAAAGGTCTCGACGTTGACGCCCACCGAGTCCAGCAGCTTCTGCCCGTCGACCTTGTAGCCGAACACGCCGATCGAGCCGGTCAGCGTCGACGGGTCGGCGTAGACGACGTCCGCGGGGGCCGCGATGTAGTAGCCGCCCGAGGCCGCCAGGTCGCCCATCGACACGACGATCGGCTTGCCGGCGGCGCGCACGTGCTGGATCTCGCGCGCGATCACGTCGGACGCGAACGCGGAGCCACCCGGGCTGTTCACGCGCAGGACGACCGCGCCGATCGAGGGTTCGCGCCGGCAGCGTTCCAGCGCGGCGACCAGCGTGTCCGCCCCGGCGAAGCCGCCCATACCGAAGGGGAGCTCGGCGCTGGGGCCGTCGACGATCGTGCCGTCGACGAACAGCACCGCGACCCGCCGCCCCGGCCACGACACCGGCGCTTCGGGCGAGCCGTCCGGATCGCGCACGGCGATGTGCGGCCGGCCCAGCGTGCGGCCCAGCGCCGCCTCGAGGTCACCCTCCGCGATCTGCGCGTCGACCAGGCCGGCCAGCACCGCGTCCCCCGGGACGAACACGCCGCGGTCGACCAGGCTGCGGACCATGGCGGCGTCCATCGGGTGGCCGGCGCGCGTGCGGTCGGCCGCGATGGTCGCGGTCACGCGCCCGTACACGTCGTCCAGAAGCTGGTTCTTGTTCGCGCGCACCGGCGCCGACTGCTCGGTCATCACGAACGGCTCCATCGCGCCCTTGTAGGCGCCGGCCCGCACCAGCTCCAGGTGCACGCCCAGCCGGTCCATCGCCCCCTTGTAGAAGGTGACGTTCTGCGCGACGCCGGTGACCCCCAGCGTGCCGGCCGGGTGGATGACGATCGTGTCGCACGCGGCGGCCAGGTAGTACTCGCGCGTCGACGGGAACGTCACGTACGCGAACGTTCGCTTGCCGCGCGCGCGCAACGCCGCGATGAGGTCCCGCACCTCCTCGATGCGCCCGTATCCCAGGTCGAGCCCCTCCAGCTTGAACAACACCGCGACGGTGCCGGGGTCGGCGGCCAGCGCGCGCAGCCGCCGCACGAAATGGAAGAACGCGCGGTCGTCGTGGATGCCCTCCAGGCTGACGCGCGCCACGTACGGCGGGTTGAGCACCGCCGGCTGGCGCGCGCCGTTGACGCGCAGGCGACCGGCGAAGCCGACGGTGTGCGCAGGCGCGACCGGCACCGCGGCGGGCGCGGCCGGCGCGTTCGCGTTGCTCCCCTCGAAGTAGCCGTGCGTCGCGGCCATCAACCCCAGGTGCTCGAGGTCCACCGTCAGACCAATCCCCGCGTTCGTGTACGCGTGCCCGCCGAAGGGGCCCTGCCCGTACGCGGGCACGCGCTCGGCCTGCGCGTAGAGGCCAAAGCCGTTCGTGACCTGCACCAGCACGCGCAGCCACGGAACGACGGCGGCCCAGCGGTCGCTGTCCGCGTGCGCGGCCCCCAGCGCAATCTCCAGCCGCCGCGTCCCCAGCGGCCGGAACGCCAGCTCGCCCGTCCAGAGCCGGGGCAGCTCCGTGATGCGCGCGCTGGGGTGCGGCTGCCCGACGTCCTCGACGGTGAAGGCCAGCGCCAGGTGGCGCCCCGCCAGCAGCGACAGACCGAGATCGAACGTGTCGGTCGACGCGAACGTGCCGTCCCAGATGTGCGCCCAGGCGGCGCCGATCGCGGCGTGCCGCCCCAGCCGCAGCGCATACGCCAGGCGCAGCGTCGTGTGGCTGTCGATGGGCGCGTCGCCGGTTCCGCTGACGCGGGTCAGGCCGAACCCGAGCGCGCTGGACCAGAACGGCGCCGCCAGGTACAGCCCGGCGCCGCGCCGCGGGATGGTCCCGCCCTGCCCCGCCGCCGCCCCCACGATCTCGGCGTCACCGGCCGGCATCAGCGCCAGCGCCGCCGGGTTCAGCTCCGTATCGGTCGCGTCCCCGGTCCCCGCCCGCATGCCGCCGGTGATGAAGGGGCCGCGCGTGGGGCGCAGGTCCGGGTCGCTGGCCTGCCCGAATGCCCGGCCAGCCCCAAAAATCGCAATCGCCATCGCCGTCGCCCGGATTGCGGCATCGGCCCATCTACCCCAGGCACGCATGTGGTCGCGGCGGAGTATAGTCATACGTCGCGCGCATGACCGAGAGCTGGGACAGGCCGCCACCCGACATCACCCCCGCCGAACTTTTCGAGCGGTGGTTGCCGCAGGCATTTGCCGCGGCCGGGTGGCGCGCGCCCGCGGGTGTGCCGCGGCTGCGGGTCAGCGTCGCGGGCGCGACCGGCGGACCGTGGGATCTGTCGGTGGCGGGCGACACGTTGACGGTGACCGCCGGCAGCCGCGAGGCGCCCGACATCTGGATGCGCCTGTCGCTGCCCGATCTGCGGGTCGCCCTGGGCGCCGACGATCCCGATCTGCCGGCCATCGCGCCGCCCGGGTGGTCGATGCGCGATCTGCTGATCGTCCAGCCTGCGGACGTCGATCTGGTGCGGCAGGTCGCGGGGCGCGTCGCCGTCGAGATCGAAGGCCGCCGCCGGCGACGCTGGACGCTGGACGTCGGCTTCGGCGCGGCGGGCGTCAGCGCCGGCCGGCCGCGCACGACCCTGCGCCTCGACGCGGCGACATTCGAGGGGTTGCGCAGCGGCGCGCTGCCGCCCATGCAGCCGCTGCTGGACGGGCGCCTCAAGATCGAAGGCGATCGGGCGCTGGCGATGCAGCTGCTGCTGCTAGTTGGCAGCCGGCTCAGCCGGCGCTGACGGGGCCGCTTCGGCGGCTTCATCCGGCTGCTTGCCCGGCGGGCGGGTGGGCGCCTCGCGCGCGGGCGCTTCCTTCGCGGGCTCGGGCTCGGCCTTCTCCTCGGCGGGCTTGGCCGCGGCCGACTCGGGGGCGTCCTTCGCTTCGGCGGCCGGTTCCGCGGGGGCTTTGATCTCGGCGGGCGCGTCGGCCGGCGCCTTGGCCGTCTCGGCCGCGGGTTCGGGCGGTGGCGCCGCTGCGGCTGAACGGGCGACGGGCGCCTCGGCTGCCGCCGCCTTCTGCGCCCGCTCGACGGTGCGCCGGCGCGTCGCCGCCGGTGGGGTGGCCGACGTCGCCATCGCGTGGCGGACCTGCTGCAGGTCGTGGGTCAGCACGGGATCATCGGGCCGCATCGCCAGCGCCTTTTCGTACTCGCCCGCCGCGGCCGGGTAGTCGCGCGCGCCGGCCAGGCTCTCCGCGACCAGCGCGTGCGCGGACGGATCGGCCGGCGTCAGCGTCAGCGCCTCGCGCGCCCAGCGAACCGCCTCCCCGGGCTTCTGGGCCGTCAACGCCGACTGCGCGCGCGTCCGCAGCGCGGCGGCGACCTCCGCCTCGCCGCCCGCGTGGGCGTCCAGCGTCAGCGCCACGCGGTAGTGCGCGACGCCGTCGTCGATGTGGCCGCGATCCAGCTCGGCCTCCGCTTTTTGCACCAGCTGCTGCTTCGCCCGAACCGACAGCGTGTCGGCGATCGCGCCGCCGCCGTCGGCTCGCAAGCTCGCGAGGTGTTCCTTCAGCGTCGGGACCTCCGCAAAGCCGAACTTGTCGGCCAGCAGCGCCTCGACCTCGGCGACGCCCAAACGCAGCCGCTGCGCGCGGCGTTCCACGTCGCCGTTGGGCGCGGTCGCCGCCGGCGCGGACCTGGCCGCCGACTCTTCCTCGGCGTCACGCGCGGCGGTGCTCCAGGGCAGCCGCCGGTAGATCGGCACCGCGACGGCGGCCGCCACACCCAGGACGACCAGCGCGCCAGCCCATTTTCGGGTCGGCGCCCGCACAGCTGTCGGCTGCGGCGACGCCGTGCGCGCCCGGGCGCGTGGCCGTTCGTCGGTCCATCCCGCGGATGCGGCCGACGGCGCTTCCGCCGGGTAGGCGATGGCGGGCGGCCCTTGCACCGGCTGCTGTGCCGCCTCCGGCGGGTCGGGCGGGCCCACGACCTCCAGCACCAGCGGCGTGCCGCGCGTCTCGTTGTCGCGCAGGCCCAGCAGCTCGGCAACCGCACGCGGCCGCCCGAACAGCGACTTCACGAGGTCGTACTCCAGCTGCCCCATGCTCTGGTAGCGGCGATCCGGGTCGCGCTCCAGCGCGCGCATCACGATGCGGTCCAGCTCCTCGGGGATGTCGGCCTTCACCCCGCGCGGCGAAATCAGATCCTTGTCGCGATTGAGCTGGGGCGGCGAACCCGAGGCCATCTCGTAGATCAGCGCGCCCACGGAATAGATGTCGCTGCGGTGGTCGACGGCGCCGCCGTCCGCCTGCTCGGGCGCCATGTACTCCGGCGTCCCCATCGCGACGCCCGGGTTGGTCAGCCGCCGCGCGCGCCCCATGCTGCGCGCGATGCCGAAGTCCAGCACCTTCACGAAGTCCGCCTGCCCGTCACGCGCGACCAGAAAGATGTTCTCGGGCTTGAGATCGCGGTGAATGACGCCGGCCGCGTGCGCCGCCGCCAGCGCGCGACAGATCTGGATGGCGATGTTGCACGCGCGCGTCGAATCCAGCCGCCGCTCGTGCGAGAGCACGTCGGCCAGATCGATGCCGTCCAGGTGCTCCATCACGAAGTAGGCACAGCCGTCCTCGGTCGAACCGAAGTCGGTGACGTCGACGATGTTGGGATGACCGATGCGCGACGCGGCCCGGGCCTCCCGCCGGAAGCGCTCGACCAGATCCTGCTGCGTCGAATAGGCCGGGTGCAGGATCTTGATGGCGACGCCCTTGCCGATCTCGACGTGCTCGCCGGCGTAAACGGTCCCCATCCCGCCTTCGCCGATCTTGCGGATGACGCGATAGCGGTTGTTGATGACCCGCCCCGTGAAGTTCAGCCCCAGCGCCTCGTCGTCTTCCTTGGGGAACTGCAGCTTCGTGCTGGATTGCTCCAGCGCCGCCAGCGGCACCGGCATGGTCTTGGAGATGCGCCCGTTTGTCGGGACGAAGAGCGGCGCCGCGGACGTCAGCAGCTGATCGCGCTCGACGCGCTCGTCCTTCATCTGCTGGTCGTACAGGCCGCGCAGGAACTCGGCGGCGCGCTCGGCGTCGGCGCGCGGCGAGATCTGCGTGATGATCTCGGACAGCGCCTTGCGCATCTCCTCGGCGGACTGAAAGCGGTTCTCGCGCGCCGGCGCCAGCGCCTTCAGCAAGAGCGCGTCCAGGTTCGGGGTGATCCACGGGGCCTTGGACGAGGCCGGCTGCACGCGCGGGTGGCGCACCAGCGACATCGCCGTCGCGGGATCGAGGTTCGCGAGCTGCAGGTACTGGTTGCCGGTCACCAGCTCCCACAGGACGACGCCCAGGCTGTAAACGTCGCTGCGCGCGTCAGCCTCCTCGCCGCGGGCCTGCTCGGGCGATAGATACGACGCCCGCCCGAAGACGACGCCGGGCGCCGTGTTCTCCTGCTTCAGCACGCTGCGCGCCAGCCCGAAGTCGGTCAGCTTCACCTCGCCGAAGTAGCTCAGCAGGATGTTCGGGGGCGCGACGTCCCGGTGAACCAGCCGCAGATCCGCATGGCTGTGGACGTAAGCCAGGGCGCGGGCGATCTCGCGCCCGATGTGCAGCGCGACGTCCAGCGGGATGCGCGTGCGGGTCCGGACGCATCGGTTCCAGATCTCGCGGAGGTCCTTCCCCTCGACGAGCTCCATGGCGATGAAGAACTCGCTGTCGACCTCGCCGGCGTCCAGCGTCGGGACCAGGTTGGCGTGCGACAGGCGAAGCACGACCTTGGCTTCGTCCAGGAACCGATTGGCTTTGGTGCGGTCCGTCTTCTCGGAGATGACTTTTTTGACCACACAGAACTTCTGAAAGCCGATCTCACCAGCCGCAGCGAGATAGATCGCCCCCATGCCGCCACGCGCCAGCGGCTTCAGGAGGACGTACTTCCCAAACTTGAGCGGAAACGTTTCGGCCATTACAGCTGCCGGCCCCGGATCGTAGGACATTGAGGCCGCGGACGCGAGACGATTAGACAATCTCGGGTGCGGGGTTCCCCTGGCCGGCGTCACTCGCCGATCTCGAGGTCGCGGTCGGCATCTTCGCCGCGCAGCGCCGTGGGCCCGGGCTGAGCTCCCCCGACGGCGCGCCGGAGGGCGGACACCGAACGGGCCCGCGCCTCGGTCGTCGCGGCCGGATCGAACGCGCTGCGGCGCAGCTCAGCCGTGGATGCCCCGGTGACCATGCGACGGAGACCGCGCCAGGCAATTTCCCGGACGGCTGGGTACGAGTCCTTCTCCATGACCTCCAGTAAGAGCCCGCGTCGGGCGTTTCTCGTCGGCGCGTCAGTCGGTTGTGGGGCGCCGGCGATCGCGTCTGCGGCGATCAGCCTCCCCAGCGGCCCGGCGCCCCGGATCGCCTCGGTCGGCGCGGTCCCCGCCGGGACCCGGTCATCGTCCGGGTAGCGGCCGGTGCCCCAAAACCGCGCAGCCGCGACCTGGGCCCAGGCTGCCGTCCGGTCGACGTGACAGCCGGTGCAGGCGTCGGGCCGCCCCGCGGCCGCCGCGCGGCCGGGATCGGGCACCTCGATGCGGTGGCTGCGGTGGACGTCGAGGACGCCGTACACGATCCGCGGCATGTGGCAGGAGACGCAGCGGGCGCCCGCCCCGGCCGGGTCGTGGTGCGCGTGCGCGGCCAGCGCGGGCGCGGCGGCCAGCGCCTGGTGGCAACCGGTGCACATGGCGTCCCCCTGTGAGGCAAAGCGGGCCCGGAGCTGCCCGCGGGGATCGCCCTCGTGCATGCCGTGGCAGCTGGTGCAGGTCAGCGGCCCGCGCATCGCGCACGGCGACTGCAACAACCCCTGGTACTCATAGGCGGTCAGGCGCGCGGTGCCGTCCGCCCAGAAGCGCGCGGCGAACGCCGTTCGGTCGCCGTGCAGCGGCGTATCGCGCCACAGCGGCGCGCTCTCGACGGCCAGGTCGTCGCCGGGAACGAAGGGGTCGCCGTGCGCCAGGAACGGCCCGACGTCGTCGGCCAGCCGCTGCCCGTGACAGCGCCCGCACAGATCGGCGGCACGTCCGGGCGACAGGCGGGACGGGTTGACGATGGTGGGGTCGGCGGCTCCCGTCGCCGACAGGCGGGCCCGCCGGGCCGGGTCCGCGTTGCGTGCGACGTGCTCGGCGCCGGGCCCGTGGCAGGCCTCGCAGGCGACGCCCAGCTCGGCGACGGTCGTCGCGAAGCGCCCGGTCTCCGGATCGCGAGCCGGGTTGGGGGCGACGTTGTGGCAAAAGACGCAGTTGTCGTTCCAGCGCGTGACGTGGCGATCGAAGTCGCCGCCCCCGAACAGCGGGCGTTCGTCGCTCGGGGCAGCGGCGGCGGGGTCGGGATCGCGAAACAGGAAGGCACTCGTCATCGGAAACCAGCGTCGGTCGGTGACGCTCCATGCGACCGGCAGGCGCCAGTACGTATCGGCGAGCTTCGTCAAATATTGCTGATACCGGCGCGAGCCCACCGTGCGGTCGACGGTCGCGACGCGATCGGGTTGTCCCGGGCGGCTGAAGGTCATCCGGTACCGTCCGGCCGGTTCGCGGTCCATGCGCGCCGTGACGCCCGCCGAAGTCATCGTGGCGCCCCCGAAGTCCCCCTTCACGAAGGCGGGGGTCGCCTCGGCCGTCATCGTGCGGTGAAAGGTCCGCTTCCAGCTTGCGACGTGGTCCAGGTGGCAATCGCGGCAGCTCGCTGAACCGACGTAGGCGACGCGATGCAGATCCCGCGGCGTCGCCAGGTCGACGGTCAACCGATGCCGCCGCATCGCGACCGGGGCGGCCAGCGCAGCAACCCCCACGACCAGCGCGCCGACGGCCCAAATCCAGCGCCGAGCGCGCACGCCGGCATCTTACGCGAACGGCTTCGGCGGTGAACCCGCTTTACATGCGCTTCTGGGCCAGCGCCAAGCCCGTCTTGGCGCTCGCGTTGTCGGGGTCCAGCTTCAGCGCGTCGGCGTAGGCCTGGGCCGCTTCCTTGTATTGCCCCAGCCGGAAATGCGCGTCGCCCAGCAGCACGTGCGCCTTCACGCCCCCGCCGCGATCGGCGGCTCGCTCGGCTGATTGAACGGCTTCCGTGTAGTTCTTCTCTTGAAAGGCGATCTCGGCCAGCCCCAGCAGCGCCGCCCGCCGGTCGTGCTTGGACTTGGCGGCTTTTTCAAAGAGCGCCTGCGCCTCGGCGAACCGCTCGGCGTGCAGCAGGCGCTCGGCGTCCTGGATGAGGCGGCGGTTGTCGGCCGCCGACGGAGCCGCGACAGCAACCGCGCGGGCCTTCGACTTCGTCCCGGTGTCGCTGTCGTCGTCGCGAGCCGTGTCGTCCTTGGCGGGCTCCACGTCGTCGGGCTCCTTCTCGGGTGCAGCGACGACCGCGGGGGGCGGCGGCGGGGGCGGCGCCACGACAGCCGGCAGGCGCGGCGGCGCTGGCATCACGGCCGCCACCGGGTGGTGCGCGTGACGCCGGTGCAGCGCCGCGCTGGTGATCAGGTACGCGACGAAGAGCACCAGCGCGCCGCCCGCGCCCAGCGCGATCGACGTGTACCGCATCTTCTGCCGCATGCGCTCGTAGAGGCCGCTGGCCTGCGCCGCTCCGCCGCGCAACGCGCCCAGCACGCCGGCGCGCGGAAACTTTTCGGACTCCACGAACGGCGTCAACGCGAAGCCGGGGAACAGCGTGTTGGCGAGGTTGGTCAGCTCGCGCCCCATCTCGTCCATCGACCGCGGCCGGTCCCCGGGGTCGCGCGAGAGTGCGCGAATGATCAGCGCCTCCAGCTCGGGCGGCACGTCGGTCCGGAACGTCGACAGCGCGTCCGGCATGGTGTTGGCCTTCTTGTGAAGGATCTCCATGAAATTGGCGCCCTCATACGGGGCCTTGCCGCTCAGCATCTCGTAAAGCAGTCCGCCCACCGCGTAGATGTCCGAGCGCGGATCGGCCGGCTTGCCCGCCGCCTGCTCGGGCGCCATGTACTCGGGCGTCCCCATCGTCATCCCCGGGTGCGTCAGGCGCCGCCGGATGTCGCCGTTCGTGTCCTTCTCGTTCTCGAAGTCGCCGTCGCTGCCGTTCTTGGCGATGCCGAAGTCCAGGACCTTGACGAAGTCGGGCTGGCCGTCGCGGTTCAGGATCAGCACGTTCTCGGGCTTGAGGTCGCGGTGGATGACGTTGACCTCGTGCGCCGCCTGAAGCGCGCGGCAGATCTGCGCGCCGACGTGCAGCGTGCGGGCCACGTCCAGCTTGCCCTGGCGGTAGATGAGCTCACCGAGCTCGATCCCCTCCAGGTACTCCATCACGAAGAAGAAGGCGCCGTCGGGCGTGGTCCCGGAGTCCGTGACGTCGACGACGTTGGGGTGCGAGATCTTCGATGCCGCGCGCGCCTCACGCCGCAGGCGCTCGACGAGGTCCGGCGTCTGGCTGTACGCCGGGTGCAAGATCTTCAGCGCGACTCGACGGCCGATGTCGATGTGCTCGGCCTCGTAGACGCGGCCCATTCCACCTTCGCCGCACAGCCGGCGGACGTAGTAACGCCCGCCGACGACGCTGCCGATCACCGCGTTCGACAGCGACCCGCCGCTGGGGTCCATGGCCCGCTCGGCGGTGGTCGGCGGGTTCGGGATCTTGGGCGGCGCCGCCGGGTCGGAGCCGCCAAGCGCGGCCCGCGCCTTGTCGAACCGCATCGGGATCGACAGCACCGTCTCGCGCATCGGGCGCTCTTCGGTGTCGGCCTCGAACTTGTCGGCGGCGGCCTTCTTGTCGCCCGCGATGGGCGCCGTGTTGGCCGACGACGACTTGGCGGACGGACGCGGGTAGGTGACGGCGTACCACTCGCGCGCCCGGACGATCACCTGCTCGCGCTCGGCCCGCTCGGCCGCGATGTCCTGGTCGTAGAGCTCGCCCAGGAACTTGGCGACGCGCGTGGCGTCGGTCGCGGGCGAGGTCTGGGCGAGAAACTTGGCCAGGTCGTGACGCAGCTCTTCGCAGTTCACGTAGCGGTCCTTCAGATCGGGCGCCAGCGCCTTCAGCGCGATGCGGTCCAGCTCGGCCGGAACGCGCGCGGCGCGCTTCGACGGCGCCGCGATCTCCGGGTTGCGGACGCGGCGCAGGAGCTCGTCGGACGTGAGCTGATCCTTGGGCGCGCCGGCCGGCCGCGCCGACGGGAACAGCTGGCGGCCGGTCAGCAGCTCCCACAGGATGATCCCCGACGCGTAAAGGTCGGTGCGCCCGTCGATCGATTCGCCGCGCGCCTGCTCGGGCGACATGTAGCTGACCTTGCCGTAGATGATGCCCGGCGCGGTCTTCTCGATCTTCAAGGTGGACGAGGCCAACCCGAAGTCCGTCAGCCGCACCTCGCCGCTGTACGACAGCAGCACGTTGGGGGGCGAGACGTCCCGGTGGACCAGCTTGATGTCGCCAAACGTGTGCGCGTAGTAGAGGCCGCGCGCCATCTCCCGGACGATGTGCGCCGCGACGTCTACCGGGAACGCGATCCCCTTCTTGGCGCAGCGGTTCCAGGTGGCGCGCAGGTCGCGCCCCTCGACGTAGTCCATGGCCAGGTAGATCTCGCCGCCGGCCTGGCCAGAGTCGAAGACCGGCACCAGGTTGCCGTGCGACAGGCGCACGACCACCTTGGCCTCGTCCCGGAATCGCTGCAGGTATTCCTTGTCCGCCAGGTGCGGCAGCACCGTCTTGATGACGCAGAGCTTCGCCGTGTCCTCGGGCCCGGACAGCGCCAGGTACAGCGCGCCCATGCCGCCGCGGGCCAGCGGCTTGAGCAGCACGTACTGCCCGAACTTCTTGGGGAACTCGTTCATTTCACGCGGGCGTTTGCCCGGCGGTCCGGCCGACGACGAACTGCCGCGCGCGGCGGCTTTGATCGCGTCTTCTTGGGTGGTGGGAGATCGGATCAGGGGGCCGCTCCTGGTGAGACTTTCCAGCATCGGACCACGGTCAAGTGCTCGCTAATATTGACAGGGCGGGACAGTACCCGGTCGTCATCGACGCATTTCGTCCAGTCCTGAAGGGCGAGCCCCGTTACACCCCGGGGCACGTCCATCCGAGTCACTGTAGGGCGCCGGCCCACCTGACCGCCAATACGTCGGCAGCTGTGGCCGCGTTGGCGCAAAGGGCGCACAATGCCCGCACGCTGCGGCTGCCTAGACGCAGCGCTGGCAGCCCCGGCAACGCACGCGATCATGTCTGACTACGTCCTGGCGATCGACGACAGCGCAACGATCCTGAAAGTGATCGAGGCGGTGCTGGCCGAAATCGGGCACCGGACGGTGACCGACCGCGACCATGGACCGGCCCTGGCGCGCGTCCGCGAGGCGGGTGGGCCGCCGCGCCTCATCCTGCTGGATGACACGATCCCGGGGCGCGACGCCGCCGACCTCTGCCGGCGGCTGTCCGGCGACGCCGCGCTGGCCCGCGTCCCGGTCGTGCTGATGACGACGCGCGGGCAGGCGGGGGACCTGGAGGCGCGCCTCGCCAAGCTGCCCAACGTCGCCGACAGCATCGGCAAGCCGTTTTCGCCCGATGCGCTGCAGGCGATCGTCGGCCGGCTGGCTGGCTCGGCCGCGCGCACTCCGCCCAGTCCGGCGCTGCGCGAGGCGCTGGCGCAATCGACGGACGCGGGGCTCGCCGAAGCGCGCGCGTTCGCGGCGCTGGGTTTCGCGCTGGCGGGGGACCTGGACGCGATCGCCATGGGGCAAGTGTTCGAGCTGCTGGCCGAGCAACGTCAGACGGGCGTGCTGCGCGTCGTGAACACCGCAACGCAGGCGCGCGTCGAGCTGGTGTTCGACAACGGGCGCATCGACTTCGCGACCGCGGTGGGCGTGGCCGAGGACTTGATGCTGGGGCGATTCGTCGTCGAGACGGGCGAGGCCGGCCCGGACCGACTGGCCGCCGTGCTGCAAGAGCGTGCCCGCGCGCGTCCGCCGCTGCCGCTTTTTGGCGCCGATCTGGTGGCGCGCCAGATCATCTCGCCGGAGGCGCTGAGCCGCGCCCTTCTCCGCCAGACGTCCGAGCTGGCGTACGAGACGCTGCGCTGGTCGTCGGGCTTCTTCCATTTCCGGCGCGACGCCGATCCCGGCCCGGCGGCGCGCGAGGCGGGGCTGCAGGTCCAGGTCGATCGGATGCTGCTCGAGGGGTTCCGCCGCGTCGACGAATGGCGGGTCATCGAGCGCGAGATCGCCACGTTCGACGAGGTGTTCGTCCGCAACGAGATCAAGATCGACGAGCTGCCGCGCGGGACGCTGACCCGCGAAGAGCTGGCGGTGCTCGACGAGATCGACGGGCGTCGCACCGTGCGCGACGTGGTTCGCCGGCTGCGCATGGGATCATTCGACGTTTCCAGGATCTTCTTCCGCCTGCGCCGCGCGCGCATGATCCGCCCGCGGCTGCCACCGACGGCGGGCTGAATCCGCTACACTCGCCGGCGACATGCCGAAGGCGCAAGTTCAGTCGCTGCTGGATCGGGGAGTGCGGGTTGTGGATGCAGGGCAGGTGTTCGTCGACGACGACGTCGATCCCGCCCGGGTCCACCCGACCGCCGTGCTGTTTCCCGGCACGCGGTTGCAGGGCAAGCGAACGTGGCTGG
This sequence comes from Polyangia bacterium, assembly GCA_045802645.1. Taxonomy (GTDB): domain Bacteria; phylum Myxococcota_A; class Polyangia; order Fen-1088; family Fen-1088; genus JADGRB01. The sequence goes on along the minus strand of JBJMQQ010000018.1, from coordinate 19,135 downwards.
GGCCGGGCGCCCAGGTCGGGACCGAGGGGCCGGCCACGCTGGTCGATTCCGTCCTGGGCGAGGGCGCCTCGATCGCCGGCGGATACGCCAAGGGTGTGGTCCTGCTGCGGGGGGCGTCGCTGGGCTTCGCCGGGCACGCGCGCGAGGGGACGATCCTCGAAGAAGAGGCGTCCACGGCCCACGCCGTCGGCCTGAAGCAGACGATCCTGCTCAGCTTCGTGACGCTGGGGAGCCTCATCAATTTTTGCGACGTGCTGATGGCCGGCGGCACCTCGCGCAAGGACCACTCGGAGGTCGGCAGCGGCTTCATCCACTTCAACTTCACGCCCTGGGGCAAGGCGGGCGACAAGGCGACGCCGTCGCTGGTCGGCGATGCCGTCGACGGCGTGCTGCTGCGCCAAAAGCGGGTCTTCCTGGGCGGGTCATCGGGGCTGGTCGGCCCGCGCGCCGTCGGGTACGGCAGCATCACGGGCGCCGGGCAGGTCGTGCGCCGCGACGTGGGCCCCGGCCGCCTGGTCGTGCACACGAGCGCAGCCGTCGACGAGCCGCTGGACAGCCCGCGCGACGAACGGATCGACAAGGTGGTCGGCAAGAACGTCACCTACATCGCCAACCTGCACGCGCTGCGCGCCTGGTACGCCGGCGTGCGCGTCGCACGGGCGCGCCGGGCGAACGCGGCCGACCTGGTGACCGTCTACGAAGAGGCCATCCGCAACATCGATGTCTGCCTGGCCGAACGCGTGACCCGCCTGGAAAGCTACCTGGCCGAGCGCGGGCGCAAGCTGCCCGGGCTGAAGCCACCGGCAATCGCCGCGTTCCCCGTGGCGCTCGACGACGGCGCGGCGGTCGAGCACGTCAAATGGGTGCAGGCCCTGTCCGCGGCTGACGCCGAAAAGGCGCGCGCCTGGCTGGCGGGAATCGCCGGCGAAGTACAGCGCGCGTTGCTCGGCGCTCAGGGCTAGGCTAGTTCTGCGCCGCTCCCGCCGAAGGTCGCCGAAGGTGGGAGGGGCCGCCGAGCCGAAGGCTCGGCGGGGGAGGGGCCGGACCCGCTCCCGGCACCTTACCGGTGCCGACCTCCCCCGCTTTCGCGGGCGAGGTGCGGAGGGCTGCGGCGAGATCGCGCCCCCAGGGCCTACATCGCGTTGGCGGTGGGGCCGTCGGCGGGGGCGTCCGCGCGCTGCAGCTTGTAGCCCATGCCACGGACGGACTGCAGGCGATCACCGAGCTCGCCCAGCTTGGCGCGCAGATTCAGGACGTGCGTGTCGACGGTGCGGACGCGGCCCACGTGGCGATAGCCCCACACACGCGACAGCAGCTCTTGCCGCGTGAAGACGCGCCCGACGCGATCCGCGAGAAAGCGCAGCAGCTGGAACTCGTAGGGCGTCAGGCCCAGCGACTTGCCCCCGTCGTAGGCCTGCCGCATCTCGCAGTCGAGCACGACGTGACCGTAGCGAATCTGCAGCGGCGCGCCGGGGCGCTTGTCGCGCGCCTGGAGCTGGCGCAACCGCGCCGACAGCTCGTCCGAGCTGATCGGGATCAGAATGAAGTCGTCGGCACCCATCTCGGGGTCCAGGCCCGAGACGCGGGCCACGTCGAGGCACAGCAAGATGCGCGTCGCCACCATGTCGGGCCGCTGGCGGAGGCGCTTGATCGCGTGGCGACCAATCTCGAGGTGCTCGCCGCGTTCGACCACGGCCACGTCGGCCCCGATCGGCCGCACGTCTAGCTCCGCCAGGTCGTAGCCGATGGTCGTCACTTCGTGCCCCAGCGCGCGCAGCAGCGTGGCTGGAGATTCCGAGCGCGCTTCGGTGCGCCCTGGATCCAGGGTGACCACGATGGCGCGCAAACCAGAACCGGCGATCCGCATGTCAGAAGAGTTCACCGACGGTCGGTGACAGACTCAGCCTACGCCGCAGTCCGTAAACGGGGGGTTTCGCCGACGCATATCGTATGTAACTTCTCGGGGTCGCATCCGAAACGTCGACGAAACACCGACTGTGAGGATCAGTACACCTCCCAGCGGTGCGGGAGAAAATACTCTTCGTAGACCCGCAGCGCGTAGCGGTCGGTCATTCCGGTGATGAAGTCGCCGACCGCGCGCGACAGGCCGTCGGATTCCGGAATCCCTTTGGGCCAATGACGCGCCCGGAACTCGTCGGGATGGGCATGGAAATAAGCCCACAGCTCGCTGATGATCCGCTGGGCCTTCTCGAATTCGCCCCGGATCATCGGACGCTCGTAGACTGTCTCGTACAAGAAGTCGCGCAGCGCGATCAACGCGTCCAGGACCTGGTCGGTCATCCGGATCTGACGCTTTTCTTCCAGGTTCGAGGCGCTGACGATGTCGTTCACCATGCGCGAGATCCGCTCGCTGTGGGTGCGCCCCAGGGTCGCCAGAATCGTGTCGGGAACGGCCGCCGGGTCGACGACCTTGCCGCGAACAGCGTCGTCGAGGTCGTGGTTCACGTAGGCGACGATGTCCGCGATGCGGACGATCTGCCCCTCCAGCGTCATGGCCATCAGGTTGGGGTTGTCGGAGATGACGTGCCCCTTCCCCTTCGAGTGCTTGAGGATCCCGTCCCGCACCTCGACGGAGAGGTTCAGCCCCTGCCCTTCGTTCTCGAGCACCTCGACGACGCGAATCGACTGCTTGACGTGGTGAAAGCCGCCCGGCATCAGCTTGGCCAAGACCTTCTCACCGGCGTGCCCGAACGGCGTGTGGCCCAGGTCGTGGCCCATGACGATCGCCTCGGTCAGTGACTCGTTCAGCCCCAGCGCCCGCGTGACCGTGCGGGCGATTTGCGCCACCTCCAGCGTGTGCGTGATCCGCGTGCGGTAGTGGTCGCCCTCGGGCGCCAGGAAGACCTGGGTCTTCCCCGCGAGCCGCCGGAACGCCTTCGAGTGAATGACGCGATCGCGATCGTGCTGGAAGATGGGCCGCACCGGGTCGGGCGGCTCCGGGCGGTCGCGCCCCTTGCTGTCCCGGCTTTTCTGGGCAAATCGCGACAGGACGCGCTCTTCGTCCTGTTCCAGCTTCTCGCGGATCGTCATCGGCGTCCTTTTCTTTTCGGACTGCCGCGGCCGCGGTTGCTTCGCTCCGGGCCGGCGTCCTTGCGCCCGGGGCGCCCACGCGAACCGGCCGCCGCCGGCTTGGCGCGCTCGCGGCCGCGATCGCGCTTTCCGCGAACGCCGTCGCGCACCGCGACCCGATGGCGCGGCATGTGGTCCGCCAGCGCGAAGTCGATCTTCCGCCGCACGACGCTGACCGACTGCACCTCGACGCGCACGCTGTCGCCCAGCGCGAACGCCTTGCCTGAACGGCGGCCGACCAGGCGCGCCCCGCTCTCGTCGTAGTTGTAGTAGTCGTCCGACAGCGCGTCGATCCGGACCAGCCCCTCGACGAAGGGGTCGTCGACGGTGACGAACACGCCGAACCCGGTCACCCCCGAGATGATCCCGTCGAACACGTCGCCGATCCGATCGCGCAGGAAGAAGGCTCGATAAAGGTCGATGACCTCGCGCTCGACCTCCATCGCCTGCCGCTCGGCGAAAGACGAATCGGCCGCCATCTTCTGCAACGGCAGCCGGTCGGTCGTCGTGGCCCCCGGCTTGAATCCGCCGGCCGGGCGGTTCATCGCGGCGAGCCGGTTTTTCAACAGGCGGTGCACGACCAGGTCCGGGTAGCGGCGAATGGGCGACGTGAAGTGCAGGTAGTCGGTCGAAGCCAGACCGAAGTGCCCGATGTTCACGACGTCGTACGTCGCCTGCTTCAGCGACCGCAGCAACTGGAACGACAGCGCCTTCTCCGCCGGGTGTCCCTTCAGGCGGTCCAGCACCTTCTTCAACCCCTTGGGCGTGCGGGCGTCGTCGACGTCGATCGCGATGCCGTAGTGCTCGGCCAGCGTGGCGAACTCCTCGAGCCGGGCGCGATCGGGCGCGTCGTGGATGCGCCACAGGGCGTCCTCGCCGCGCTCTTGAAAGCTGCTGGCGACCGCCTCGTTGGCGGCCAGCATGAACTCCTCGATCATCGAGTAGGCCTGCCGCTCGCCCGGGTCGCGCCGCGACTTGCGGATGGCGCGCACCAGGCGCGGGTCGTCGTGATCCAGCTCGACGAACGGCTCGGGCAGGTCGAAGTCCAGGGCGCCGCGGGCCAGACGCGCCACCCGCAGCTGGCGGGCCAGCGAATCCATCGCGCGGAGTGCGGGCAGGAACGGCTCGTACTTCTTGCGCTTGCCGCGCGTGTCGCCGCCCAGCGCGGCGGCCACGCCCGGGTAATCCAGCCGCGCCTGCGAATGGATCACCGCCGCGCAGTAGTCGCGCGGGCCGATGTTCCCCTGGCGATCGATGTCGATGCGAACGACCATTGCGAGGCGATCTTCGTTCGGCACCAGCGAGCACATGCGGGCCGACAGCGGCTCCGGCAGCATCGGGATCGCTCGGTTCGGCAGGTAGATGCTGCAGCCGCGGCGGCGGGCCTCGACGTCGATCGGCGAGCCCTCGCGCACGTAGTGCGACACGTCCGCGACGGCGACCCACAGGCGAGAGCCGCCGTGCGGCAGCTTCTCGATCGCGACCGCGTCGTCGAAGTCGCGCGCGGTCTCGGGGTCGATCGTCGTGAACGGGATGTGGCGCAGGTCGGTGCGATCGTCGCGGTCGCGGTCGGACAGCGACTCGCCGATGGCGGCGGCGAGCCGCTCGACGTCGTCGGGGAACCCCTCGTCGACGTCGGCGATGGCCAGGACCTTCTCGACTTCCGTCCGCGGGTCGTCGGGATCGCCCAGCACCTTCAGGACCGCGGCCTCCATCGGGCCGTCGGGGACGTCGGGATAGCGGGTGATCTCGGCGACCACGGCCACGCCGTCCTTGGTCCCGGAGATGGACGACGACAGGCCGACCAGCCCCGAGATGCGCGGGTCGTCGGGCTGAAGCATCTGGTGGCGCCCGCGGCGCACCAGTTGGCCGGTGATCTTGGCGCGCCCGCGCTCGACGACGCGCAGAACGCGCCCCTCGACGCCGCGCGCGCCCATCCAGGCTTCGATTTCGACGGTGTCGGCGTCCATCGCGGCGCCCCGGTTGGGGGGCGAGATGTGGACGTCCTCGGACTTGTCGTCGGGGACGACGAAGCCGTACCCGACGGGGTGGATCTTGATTCGGCCGGTCAGAGTTCGGACCGGCAGGCCGACCTTGGGCGGCCCGATGTGTGGATTCGGAAGAGTCATGGTTCCTTTAGGGTTTGCCCATCGCGGAGGGGACCGAGCTCGGCGCGCGCAGCGCGTAGAGCTTGTGATCATCGGACCCCACGAAGATGGTGCCATCCGCCGCCAGCACCGGCGAGCTGTCGACGTCGCCGCCCAGCTCGACGGACCAGCGGAGGTGGCCGTCTGGCTCGAGACAGTAGACGCGATCATCCTGCGAGCCGAACAGGACCGCGCCCCGTGCGTCGACCAAAGGCGACGACACGATGCGATCACCAGCCCGGAACGACCAGGCCAGCGTGCCGTCCAGATGGACGGCGTAGAGTTGTGCGTCGAACGAGCCGACGTAGATGATGCCGTTGCCGATGGCGGCGGACGATCGAACGTCGCCGCCGGTCGTGAACGCCCAGCGCAGAAGACCGTCGGGCCCCAGCGCGTAGAGCTTGCCGTCGTCGGAGCCGACGTAGATGGTGCCGTCGTCGCCGATGGCGGGGGCCGGCTCGATGTCGCCGCCGGCGTGGTAGTCCCACTTTTTCTGGCCGGTGGGGGTCAGCCCGTAGAGCACGTTGTCCTGGCTGCCGGCGACCACCGTCCCGTCGGGAAGCAGCGCGGGCGCCGACGAGACGTGGCCGTTCGTCGTGAACCGCCACCGCAAGCTGCCGTCCGGGTTGATCGCGTAGACGCCGTCGCCGCCCGTGTAGATGACGCCGTCGGGACCGACCGTGGGGCCGGCGTCGATGTCACAGCGGCTGGCTTCGGGGCCGATGCCGACCCGCTGGGGGCAGGCCCCGAGTTGCACCGCCCACCGGGGTTTCCCGTCGGCGGGAGCAACCGCGTAAAGATGATCGTCGTCGGAACCGATATAGATCGTGCCGTCGTGCGCCACGGCTGGCGAGCTGAAAATGATGTCACCCGTCGCGTACGACCACTTGAGCGTTCCGTCGCGCGCGACGGCGTATAGCCGGCTGTCCTGCGACCCGATCAGCACCGACCCGTCGCTGGCGATCGCCGGCGACGAGACGATCGGTCCGGCGGTGGAGAACGCCCACCACACCGTTGGCCGGTTGGGCGGCAACGTGAACGGGGACCGCCCGCGGTGGGTCGCGCCGAAGCGGAACATCGCCTGCGCGGGCTCGATCGCGTATTGGGGCAGCGGCAGCGCCGTCCCGTTCTGGACGAGCGTGGAGCCGGGCGTGCGGGCCGCGCTCTCGGCGGGCCAGGTGCAGCGGCCGGCATCGCAGAGCCGGTTCAGCTTGCAGTCACGGTCGCTGGCGCAAGGTGACGGCTCGACATGCGCACAGCCGAGCAGGACCACACACAGCGCGAGACCAACGGAGACGGCGAGATTGGCAGCGCAGGGGGGCGCCAGCCGGAAACGAAGACGGAACGTTCTGATGGGGGAAGGTTAGGCCAAATTGAAAAACACGCAAGCCAAACGGGTGAGGCTGATCGGACATGCGGCGCTGGTGACGGTGGCGCTGCTGGCCGGTTGCAAGCGGCACCCGTCGGCTGAAAATGCGACGCCCGTCCCTCCCCCGGCCGCGCCCGTCCAGGCGGCGGCCCCCGAAAAACCGCTGCCCCCGCCGCCGCCGGCCCAGCACCCGCCGTACAAGCACGTCGTCATCATCAGTGAAGACGGCCTGCGCCCCGACGCCCTCATGAGCGTGCTGCCCCCCGTGCATCAACAGATCATGAAGAACGCCGCCTACTCGATGACGGCGCGCACGATCCGGCACGCGTCCACCCTGCCCTCGCACGCGGCGATGCTGTCCGGATTCGACGTGAAGGATCACGGGCTGTGGTGGAACTCCTGGAAACCGGAACGTGGCTGGATCCACGTGCCGACGATCTTCGACGCCGCCGAGAAGAACGGTGGCACCGCGGCGGCGTTCGTCGGCAAGAAGAAGCTGGAGCACATCGCGCATCCCGGATCCGTCGACATGTTTTCGCGCCCCGGCTATTTCTGTAAGAAGGTCGTCGAACAAGCGAGCAAGTACCTGGTCGACAAGCGACCGGCCATCGAGTTCATCCACTTTTCGGATCCCGACGATCTGGGCCATCTGGACGGCTGGATGTCGAACCCACAGCTCGAGGCCGTCCGCCACACGGACAAGTGCCTGCAGACTTTGCTGGACGCCGTCGCTGCCTCGGGCCTGGACAAGGACACCCTGTTCATTCTCTCCGCCGACCACGGCGGCCACGGCCACAACCACGACGGCAAGATCCCGGTCGATCGCCTGATCCCCTGGATCGCCTGGGGACCCGGCGTCCGCCCGGGCCACAAGATCACGAGCCCCATCAGCACCGTCGATACGGCCGCGACGGCGCTGTGGGCGCTGGGCTACCCCCCGACCCCGGGCGCCATCGGGCGCCCCGTGCTGGAAGCCTTCGACCCCGCGACCGTGAACATCCACGGGCCACAGCTGTAGCGTCACGCGACGTCTACGTCTCACGAGTCTTCACAGCTCTGAGCCAGAGGGCTCGCGTGAGTGTGAGCGTGAGCGAGTTCGTGTTCGTGGGTGGCTCGCGTTTCAGCCGTGTTCCGGCTCGCGTGTCCGGAGAGCGCTCCGACGGCACGCCAGCGGGTCATCACCAGGTGGGGTGTATCTCGGTCCGCGCTTCGCCGTCCGCCAACACGTCTGACGCTCACCACCCTCGAACACGAACACGAACTCGCTCACCCTCACGCTCACGTGAGCCCTCTGGCTCAGAGATGGCCTAAAAGAAGTTCAGCGCAAAGTTGACGAGCGACCAGTTGGTCCAATTTCGCTCGATACCGTTGTCCTGGTAGCGCGCCCCCGTGATCGTCGCCTCGACGTCGAACGACCAGTTCCAGCCCTGCACCAGCTCGTAACCGACGCCGCCCATCGCGGCAGGGCCCCACTGGGTCGGAAGGTCGTCCTGGATGGCGTCGGCAATGCCGAAGCCGCCCTTGACGAACAGACGGCGGGTCACGAACAGCTGCAGCGCGACGAGGTTTGCGGTCTGCGAGACCGTCGACGGACCTGATTGAACGACGGCGCCCTCGACGTCCCACAGCAGCAGCAACCCCGGGGTCAAGCCGAACCCGAGCCGGAAGGTGTAGGACAGCCCGCCCTCGTGCACGCGGTCACCGCCGATCGTGTACAGATCGTTGAAGACGAGGCCGCCGAACCCGATGCCGCCGCCCAGCGTGAACGGCCGGTACAGGACGTCGCGCGGCGGCGGTGGCGGGGGCAGCGCGTAGTAGCTGGGTGGCGCGTACCGGTAGGCCGGCGCGTAGCGGTAGACCGGGGACGGCGGCGCATACACGGGCGGCGGCCCGTAAGCCGGCGGTGCGCCGTACGTGGGGGGCGGGACGTACCCGGGCGGCGGCGCGTAGGCGGGCGGGTACTCTTGCGGCGGCGGCGCGAACTGTTGCGCGTGCGCCGCGGTGTGAAGCAAGAGAACAGTGAGGCCAGCGATTCCCGTGAGGAGCTTGTTCATATGCGACCCCGGCGGGCTGATTCACCCGCCATGCGGGGGCATGGTTGCAAAGGCGGCGCCAAACCGCCAGGTGCACGCGCGCGGAACTAGAACTTCCGCAGCGGCGGCTCGCCGGGCGTCAGCGCGGGCGGATCGTGAGCGAGGACACGACGCACCCGCGACAGCGCCGGGTCATGTCCCTTCAACTTGCGGATGAGCACCGGCACGCGCATCCCCGACTGCAGCGTGCGACGGTGCGCGGGCTCTCGTCCCGACGACGATCGCGCGGTGGGGTCCAGCCGCCGCGACAGCCGGCCGACCACTTCGATCGTGTCGCCAGGCTGGATGTCGATCTCCGACGCCCACAGCTCGCGCTGATCCAGACGCAGCCGCGTCAGCACCGGGTGATCGATCTCCAGCAACGTGGTGTTGTGGAACTGCACGCGCTGCTCGTCGGGGAACGGATCCAGCAACATCCCGCCCGCGACCTCGACCCACACCGGCTCGTCCGAGCCGTCGTCCAGCAGGAAATCGAAAGCGGTCTCGTGGAAGAAATTTCGCGACAGCCAGCTCCCGCGCCGGAACCGGGTCAGCGACCACACGGCGGCGCGCCCTTCCAGCGCGGTCACCGCCGTGCGCCGCGCGATCACCACACCCCGCACGGCGACGGCGCGCGCATCGGGCACGCCGCGCAGCTCGAAGATTCGGTGCAGCCGGTGGCGCGCGACCAATCGATGAATCCGGTTGGCCATCCGCACGCCCAGCGGCCCCCAGGCTGCCGAGAGCGCCGTCGCGGCGCCGGCTGCGGCCGCGGCGATCCCCAGATCGTTGGCCGCCATCGCCAGCATTCCCCAGGCGGCCAGCGCAGCCGCTGCCGACGACGTGGCCGCCGTCGCGACGCGCACGCCGCGGGGAAACGAGATCCAGCGCGCGACCGCACCGCCCGTCCGGGCCAGCGCGACCTCGCCGTCGCCGCTCTTCGTGCTGGTCGGGCGGGCGTACAGATCGACGACGCGCGCGACGGCGCCTTCGATGCGCGCCCCAACCCAAGCAGCCACCCCGCCGCGCGGAGGGTCGCCGGGACGCTCGGCTCGGCGTAGGCTGGCACCGTCCCATTCGGAAACGCGGTCCCGGTCTATCGCAGTCAAATCGCGCTCCGACATCCCGCGCTCCCTTCTGGAGTACCTAAGTTCAATTTTCTCACGGACAAAGTCCCGATGCACCCCGATCTCCACGCGTTTCATCTTCGTTCCTAAGGTAGAATCCTGTTGCTCGATGGCTGACGCCGATGGTCCGCAGGGACCGCTCGAGGCCCTCCGGAACGCTGCGCGTGGCGGGCAGGAGCGGTTTTTGGTCGCGCTCGCCGACAGGGACGAGCGCGAGCGCATTGCCACAGCCCTGACCAGTGAAGGGTTCGTGCTGGAGGCGACGTCGCTCTCAGACGCACTGGGCCGTCTGGCGGACGAGTCGTTCGACCTCGCCATCCTCGACCTGCCTGCCGCCGGGCAGCCGCCAGCGCCGTCGACGCGGACGGACGCGCCGGTCGACGCGCGCGGCAGCCGCGATCCGCTGGCGGCCTCGCGCGAGCTGCGCCCGTTCAGCGACGTCGTCCTCATCGGGGACGGCGACCCCGTCCGGGTCGGCCAGGCGTTCGCGCGCGAGGTTGCCGCCGTGCTGCCCCGCCCCCTGCCGGACGTCGAGGTTCTGCTGCGGGCCCACATCAAACGGCTGGCCGGGTTTCGGCGCTCGCGCACCCGCGGGCAGCTTGTCCTGAACGCCTTCGCGGGAATTCAGGATGAGCTGCGCGGGTCGCACCCGACCCTCACCGCCGCCCTGGACGAGCTGGCCTATCACGCGCGTCAGGATCCCGCCATCGCCGTGCTGGGTGATGCCGAGCTGGCCCGCGCCGCCGGCGCCCACAGCGACGCGCCCGTCCCGGACGCGGTGGTGGTCGACGTGAAGGCCACCGACGAGATCGAGCCCCGTCTGGCCGAGGCGCGCAGCCGCGGGGCCGGCGCCGCGCTGGTGGTCATCGACGCCCAGCCGTCGCCCGACCGGCTGGCCACCGCCATCTACGCCGGCGCGCGCGCCTACCTGCCGCGCAGCGCGTTCGAGCTGGTGGGACGCGTCGCGGCTTCGGCCGCCGCGCGCCGCCACGGCGAAGCAGCCGGCGTGCGCATCATCGAGCTCCTGGCCCGCCACGGTGTGCTGGTGGGGGTCGAACGGTCGCGCGCGCCGGCGGCGTCCCATGACGTCGATGCCCGGTTGATCGCGGACGCGACCGTCTCGCGGCCGCACGCCGCCGTCGTCCCGACCGGGCACGAGGTGCTGGTCGTCGACGACGAAGCGGTCGTGCTGACCGTGCTGCGCGAGGCCCTGCGGCGCGGCGGCTACCGGGTGACGACCGCCGCCTCGGCCGAAGAGGCCATCGATCTGATGCGCAAGCGGCGCTTCGATCTGGTGCTGACCGACAAGAACCTGCCGGGCGCCTCGGGTCTGGACGTGCTGCGCGCCGCGCGCAAGCTGACCCCCGCCCCAGCCATCGTCCTCATCACCGGCTACAGCTCTTACGATTCGGCGATCGAGGCCATGGACGTCGGGGCGCTGGACTACATCGAAAAACCGATTCGCGACGTCGACGACCTGCGGTTCCGGATCCGCCGGGCGCTGTCGCGACGCGACGAACAGCTGGCCCGGCGCAAGCCGCCCACCACCGCTGGCAAGGCGGGCCGCGTCCTGCTGGTCGAGGTCGAAGGCCAGCGGCGGCAACTGCTGGCCGAATACCTGGGCAAGGCCCATCACGTGACGGCAGCCAAGGACGGCGACGAGGCGTTGATGCTGCTGAAGAGCAACCTCTTCGACCTGGTCCTGGCCGACCGCCACCTGCCCGGCGTGTCGGGGCTGCGCGTGATCGAGCACGCCCAGCAGATCCTGCCGCATTGCGCGTCCGTGCTGTACACGGCCTACCCCTCCTACGAGTCCGTGCAGGAGGCATTCGCGGCCGGCGTCGACGCATATCTGGTCCGGCCCAGCGACGATCTGAAAAAGTTGGGCGAGAAGGTCGCCGAAGCGCTCGGCGGGCGCGGCGGAATCCTGTTAGGGTGACCGCCAGCACTGAAGGGCTCACATGCGAATTGCCTTCACGCACAACCTGCGGCTGACCGACAGCGAGGACGAAGCCGAGTTCGACAGCGTCGAGACCGTCGACGCCATCGCGGCCGGCCTGCGCGCCGGCGGCCATGAAGTCGAGAAGATCGAGGTCACGGGGCCCGCCTCGCGGCTGGCCGCGCGCATCGAATCGTACGGACCGGATCTCATCTTCAACAGCGCCGAGGGGCGGCGCGGGCGCGCCCGCGAAGCCTTCTACCCGGCGCTGTTCGAGGAGCTGGGCTTCCCGTACACGAACTCCGACGCGTACGTCCTGACCGTCACGCTGGACAAGTGGCTGACCAAGCTGGTCCTCGGCAAGCGCGGTATCGACACGCCGCGCGCGCAGCTTCTGACGCCCGACGAATACCGGCGCATGCGCGACCCGGGGACGCTGGGGCTGGCGCTGCCGGTAATCGTGAAGCCGAACTACGAAGGGTCCTCGAAGGGAATCGCCGACGACGCGGTCGTTCGCGACGCGCGCGTGCTGGGCGAGGTGCTGCCGCGCGCGCTGCGGGCCTACCCCAGCGGCGTCCTGGTCGAGGAGTTCGTGGCGGGCACCGACGTCACCGTCCCGTTTCTGGAGGGGCGCGGCGACGAGGGGATCCTGCTGCCGGTCGACTACGTCGTCGACCCGCTGGCCCGCAGCCGCTTCAACCTTTACGACTACCGGCTGAAGTCGGCCGACGCCAGCAAGGTGGCGGTGCGCTGCCCGCCCGATCAGCCGCGCGACGTCGTCTCCCGGCTGCGCGCCATCTCGAAGATGGCCGTGCGGGCGCTGGGCATCCGCGACGTCGGCCGCATCGACTTCCGCATCGGCGAGGACGGGCGCATCTATCTCCTGGAGGTCAACGCGCTGCCGTCGCTGGAGCCGGGGGCCAGCCTGTTCGCCGCCGCGGCGCGAGAGGGGCTGGACTACGGCGAGACGCTGCACGCGATCGTCGAGAGCGCCGCTCGCCGCCAGGGACTGGTGGTCAAGCCCGGCGCGCGCAAGCGCCGCCCGGCCGATCCGCTGCGCATCGGGTTCACCTTCAACGTCAAGCGCGTCGACACCAAGGCGGGCAACGACACCGAGGCCGAGTACGACGCGCCCGAGACGATCGACGCCATCCGCGAGGCGCTGGAGAGCTACGGTCAGGTCATGCTGTTCGAGGCGAACGCCGATCTGCCGCGCCAGCTGATGCAGACGCCGGTCGACCTGGTCTTCAACATCGCCGAGGGCGTGGCCGGCCGTAACCGCGAGGCCGCCGTCCCGGCGCTGTGCGAGCTGATGGGAATCCCCTACACGGGCTCCGACGCCGCGACGCTGTCGATCGCGCTCGACAAGGCCCTGTCGAAGCGGGTCCTGCTGCAGCACGGGATCCTCACCGCCGAGTTCCAGGTGATGGAGACCGGGCGCGAGCGCCTGTCGTCCAAGCTGAAGTTTCCGCTCATCGTCAAACCGAACCAGGAAGGGTCGTCGAAGGGTGTCAGCGCGTCGGCCTCCGTCGTCGACGACGAAGAGGGCCTGCGCGCGGTCGTGCGCGAGCTGATCGACCGCTACCGGCAGCCGGCGCTGATCGAGGTTTACATCCCGGGGCGCGAGTTCACCGTCGGCCTGCTGGGCGACCGCCGGCCGCGCGTGCTGCCGCCGATGGAGATCCTGTTCAAGGACAAGTCCAACCCGCGGCCGGTCTACGACTTCCAGATCAAGCAGGAATGGGAGAAGCACGTCGCGTATCAGTGCCCGGCGCAGTTGACGCCGATCGAGCTCAAGTCCATCGAGAGAGTGTGCCGCGAGACGTTCGCGGCGCTCGACTGCCGCGACGTCGCGCGCGTCGACCTGCGCGTGACCCCCAAGGGCGACATCTACGTGATCGAGGTGAACCCGCTGCCCGGCCTGACGCCGGGGTACTCGGACCTGTGCCTCATCGCGCAGGCCGCCGGCATCGAGTACCGGACGCTGATTGGCGAGATCCTGGAAGGCGGCCTCAAGCGGCTCCGTGAAAAGCGGCGCGAGGCCAAAGCCGAGCAGGTCAAAGTCCCCGAAGCCCGGCCCGCAGCGGCACCCGGCAACGGTTCGCCGCCCATCGTCGTGTCCGGGATCGCCTCACCCGCGGCGACCCCACCACCGGCTGACGGCGGAACGCCCGGCCCGACGGTCCTTCCGACGTCCCTTCCCCCGAATACCCCGTCCGAATGAGAGCGCGCCTCCGCGAGCTGGGGTTCTCGATCGGCCGCTTTCCCGTCGGGACCTACAACGCCATCACCGACGTCGGCGGCGTTCGCGTCGGCCACACGACCGTCATCGAAGGCGAAGGCCCCCTGCAGGTCGGCAAGGGCCCGGTGCGCACGGGCGTGACCGCCGTGCTGCCCAACTCGGACGTCTTCGTGAACCGGATGATCGCCGGCGGGTTCGTGCTGAACGGGGCCGGCGAGGTCTCGGGCATCACCCAGGTCCAGGAATGGGGGTTGCTGGAGACACCCATCCTGCTGACGAACACGATGGCCGTCGGAAAGGTCTCCGACGCGGCCGTCAAGTGGATGACCAAGAAGTGGCCGACCATCGGCGGCGACGACGACGTCGTCATCCCGCTGGTCGGTGAGTGCGACGATTCGTGGCTGAACGACGCCGTCGGGCGGCACGTCCGGTCCGAGCACGTCTACCGCGCCATCGAGCACGCCACGGGCGGTCGCGTGGCGGAAGGCTCGGTCGGGGCGGGCACCGGGCTCATCACCTGCGACTTCAAGGCCGGGATCGGGACCAGCTCACGCCGGGTCGCGATCGAGGGAGTCGACTACACGGTCGGCATCCTGGTCCAGTCCAACTTCGGGGTCATGCGCTCGCTGCGCGTCGACGGCGCCCCCGTCGGCGAGGTGCTGGAGCCGGTGTTCGGGGAGCCGCGACGCGAGCGCAACGCGGGCTCGATCATCGTCATCATCGCGACCGACACGCCGCTGCTGTCGTCGCAGCTGGTGCGCCTCTGCAAGCGGGCCGCGCTGGGAATCGGCCGCGTCGGGTCGTTCGCGGCCCACGGCTCGGGCGAGATCATCGTGGCCTTCTCGACCTCCAACAAGGTCCCGCGCGAGACGACCAAGATGACCGCGACCGTCAGCGTCTTGCTGGATGAGGCCTGCGACCCACTTTACGAAGCCGTGGTCGAATGCACCGAAGAGGCGATCGTGAACGCGCTGTGCATGAGCGAGGAGATGCGGGGCCAGTCGGGCCACGTCGCCCCCGCGCTCCCGCTCGACCGCTTGAGCGACATTCTTCGACGCTACCGCGAGGCGTTCGGCACCAACCGGCCGGAGTAGGAAGTCCGATGCGCATCTGCTTCGTCGTGGCGGACGTCCGGGCGCAACAGGCCACGTTCAGCGGGATCTATCTGGCCCTGGCCGCGCACCGCCGCGGGCACGAGGTCCGGTTCGTCTCCGTCGACGACCTGTCGTTCCTGGACGACAACAACATCCTGGCGACGACGACGCGCGTCCGGGCCGGCGACTACGCCGACACCGGGGCGTACGCGCGGGCGCTGGGCTCCGAAGAGGCCGTCGTCGAGGAGGACACGCTGGGGTCCTTCGACGTGGTCTTCCTGCGCTACAACCCGATCCGCGAAGGTGAAGGGCGGCCGGGCGCGCCGCTCATCGACTTCGGGTGGCGCCTGAGGCTGGCCGGCACTCTGGTCGTCAACGACCCCGAGGGGCTGCGCCGGGCCGGTAGCCGGATGTACCTGTCGGACTTCCCGGCCGACGTCCGCACCCGGACCCTCGTCTCCCGGTCGAAGACCCGCCTGAAGGCGTTCCTCAAGGAGCTGGACGGGCCGGCGGTTTTGAAGCCACTGGCCCCGCGCGGCGGTGAGCACGTCTTCTACCTGAGGCGGCGGCAGGTCTCGAACCTCAACCAGATGATCGCCGCCGTGACCAAGGAAGGCTACGCGCTGGCGCAGGAGTATCTGCCTGAGGCCGAGCAGGGCGAAAAGCGGCTCTTGCTGCTGAACGCGGAGCCGCTCCGGGTGGGCGACAAGGTCGCCATCTACCGGCGGCGGGGGGTCGCGGGCGCGGGAAACGGCGTCCGGAACGGGTCCCGTGGCGGGTCGAAGAACGGCGCCGGCGGGCCGGCCACGCGCGCGAAGTGCGACTTTGGCCCCGTCGAGGCGCGGATCTGCGACATCCTGCGACCCCGCCTGCTCGCCGACGGGCTGACCTTCGTGGCGGTCGACATCGTCGGTGACCGCATCCTGGAGCTGAACGTCTTCACGCCGGGCGGCCTACACCCGATTCACGAGCTCTACGGCATCGACGCAGCCGACGTCGTGATCGCCGATCTCGAGCGGCGCGTGCGCTTGCGCGCCGCCTACCGCACGACGTTCGATCCAGAGGCCGCCGACGTCGTGTAACCTAGGAGCGGGATGCCAGAGCAAGACCCGCCCACTTCCGGCGCTGTCCCGCGCTTTCGCACCGAGGAAATGTCGGTGCCCACCCCGGTCATCCCTCCGGGGACGATTTACACGCTGTCGCCCGAGGAGATCGCGCGCTTCTTCGTTCGGTCGCGGCGCGACCCGGATACGGAGCACTGGGACGTCCGCCTGGACGGAACGTTGCGCGAGATCCTCGAGCGGGCCAACGACTTCGTCCCCAGCGAGATGGGGGGCATCCTGCTGGACGACCCGCGCGCCAAGCTGGCGGGCGCGCCGGCACCGCGGCTGACGTACATCGCCGCGTTCGGCCCCAGCATCGAGAGCGTCGTCGGCAAGCGGCTCCCCAGCGACCGCGGGTTTTCGGGGCGCGTCTACACGACCGGGCGTCCGGCCCAGACCGACCGGCTGGAGGTGGACGACCCGCTCTTGACCCTGACGCCCGAGATCGGCGCCGTCCGGTCGCTGGTGGCGGTGCCGATCGTCGTCGGCGAATCGATCTGCGGGATCCTGCAGCTGGCGAACCGGCGGTCCGGGACCCCTTACACGCCACGCGACAAAGAGCTGCTTCGCATCTTCGCGGCGTACATTTCGTCGTCGATCCAGAACGCGCTGGACGCCATCCGCGCGCGGGCGCAGGCGCGCATCGACGACCTGACCGGCCTCGCGAACAGCCGCTACTTCCATACGCGGCTCACCGAGGAGATCGGGCGCGCCGATCGCGAAGGAACCGAGCTGTCGATGCTGTTCATCGACCTCGACCACTTCAAGTCGGTCAACGACCAGTTTGGGCACCTGGCCGGCAGCTGGACGTTGCAGCGGGTCGGGCGCCTCCTGGCGGAGCACGTTCCGCCGGCGGCGCTGGTCGCCCGGTACGGCGGCGACGAGTTCGTCGTCATCCTGCCGGGCGCCGACCTCGCGCGCGGGCGGCAGACCGCCGAGACGTTGCGGCGGGGTATCGCCGGCGCCGTGTTCTTCGACGTTCAACCCGAGTTGCGCCGGACACCGCTGCCGCAGCCGCCGCCGCGGATCACGGCGTCGATCGGCGTCTCGTCCTACCGCGACCACCTGGCGCCGGGCGGTTCGCATCGCCACCGCGAGAGCACGTTTCTACGACTCGCCGACTCCGCCATGTACGCGGCCAAGGACGCGGGGCGGAACCGGGTCGAAGTCGCCAACCCCGAGGACTGATGAACATCCGCCGCGCGCGCGCCGCCGACCTGCCGGCTGTGGGCAAGCTGGCGGCCGAGCTGGTTCGCGCGCACCACCGCTACGACCCGGCGCGCTTCCTGCTGGTCGAGCCGGTCGAGGACGGGTACCAGTGGTTCTTCGCGCGCGAGATCAAGCGCAAGGCGGCCGTCATCCTGGTCGCCGAGGACGCCGGTCGCATCGCCGGCTACGCCTACGGCACGCTGGAGGGGCGCGACTGGAACGATCTACTGGACGCCTGCGGCAGATTGAACGACCTCTACGTCGACCCCGCCGCCCGGCGGCAGGGGGTCGGGCGCGCGCTGGTGAATGCCATGTTCGCCGAGCTGCGCGAGCGCGGCGCCCCGCGCGTCGTCCTGCTGTCCGCCTGGAAAAACCCGGAAGCGCACGCCTTCTTCGAGTCCCTCGGCTTCCGCCGCACGATGCTGGAAATGACCGCCGAGCTCGGCTGATCGGGCCCTTTTGCCGCGGCTTCCTGCATGCACATTCATTCGATTCTGAGCGCAGCCGCCCTCCTGGCGGCGCTTACTGATCCGTCGCCAAGATCCGCGGCGGCCGCACCTGCCGAGCAGCACGCTGCTGATCAACCAGAGGCACTCCGGGCGCTCTGTCACAACATCGATCTGTGCTGGTTGATTGTCCTGACGCCACCGACCGAGGGCGCATTTCTGGTCGAGGCGAAGTTTCCGAATCCCGAACGTTTCGTCAGGCCAGAAGACGCGTACTGCGACCGGCGCGAGTACTGGCACGTCATCGGCAACACGCACACGCTTCTTGCCGTCGACTGCGAGGAACAGTGGGGCCCGGACGCGCAGGGCCCCGTGCACCTCGCGGTTCAGGGCAAGAGGATCAAGCTGAGCTATCTCGAGTGGCAGTACGACCGAGACTGCGAGAGCGCATCGGCCACGATTGATCTCGATACGGCACGCGTCACGTCCGTGCAGCGGTGGGCGGGCGCCGCGTCTTCAGACGGCAGCGCCTGCCGTCGGAGTCGACCGCTCAAGGCCTTGCCGCCTGGAGACGGGAAGACGAGCCCTCTCGTGCGATTCCGCACCGACGACGTTCGCGGCGTTGCTCCACCCCCACGGCGTTGAGAGGTCCCGAACTGACTGTCGTCGATTGTCTCAGACCGCCCGGCGATAGCGGCTCGCCACGTAGGCGGTCGTGGCGGCTTCGACGGCGGGCAGGTTCTCGTGCACGCGCTTGAGGAGTCGCAGCAGCGTCTCTCGCTCGGACACATTCAAGACGGTCAGCAGCGCCCGTTCCCGCTCGAGAGCGATCTCGAGGATCTGATCGTGGAGCACACGGCCCTTCGGCGTCAGCGTCGCGATCCGGACGCGCCCGTCGGACGCGTTCAGTCCCATCACGATGAGCCCTTTGGCTTGCAGGATCTTGAAGCAGCGGCTGACGGCGGCCTTGTCCATGCCCATGACCTGCGACACCTGCTGCGCGGTGAGGGAGTCGTGGATGGCCAGCAGCACGAGGCAGCGCCAGACTTCGACGCCCACACCAAAGACCTTCAAGTAAGTGTGCGATGCGCCGCGCGACAGCTTGTTCGCCGTCCACACCATGTAAGCGACCGTGTACCGGTCGAGATCCAGGACGCGGGGCCCCGAGGCTTCGGTTTTCCGGGCGCGAGAAGAACGTTCCGTCGTTGCCATTCGTCGCGAGAGCCTCCAGTGCGGCTCCCGGACTCTACAAGACTCACGGAACGATTCCACCCGCCGTCGAATTAGGGCAGAGCCT
>JBJMQQ010000259.1:0-33177 GCA_045802645.1 Polyangia bacterium | reverse complement strand
CTCGCCGCCGACCAGGTCGAAGATCACGTCCATCTCCGAAAGCGGCGCGCTGTCGACGTCGGCGAACACCTCGGCGCCCAGCGAGCGCAGGATGTCACTGGCCCAGGTTCGGGCAACGGCAACCACCCGCGCCCCAGCGGCGCGGGCGAGCTGGATGGAGAACGTCCCCACCCCGCCCCCGGCGCCCAGCACCGCGACGGCCTGACCGCGCGCGAGGCCGCCGTGGTCGAAGAGCGCCTGGTGTGCGGTGAGCGCCACCATCGGCAGGGCGGCGCCTGTCCGGTGATCCAGCTGGTCAGGCTTGCGCGCCAGGTTCCGGGCCTCCACCGCGACGTACTCGGCCGCGCTGCCGTCGCGGTACCAGTCCGTGAGCCCGTAGACAGCGTCTCCCACCGCGAAACCGGTGGCCCCGTAACCAAGCGCCGTCACGACGCCCGAGACCTCGTGCCCCGGGATCGACGGGCGTCGGTCCCGCCCGGCGCGATCGACCCAGGTCGAGGGCCAGTCCAGCTCGGTTGGGGTGAAGCTGGCCGCATGCACCCGGACCAGCACATCCCCGATGCCGAGGGACGGGACTGCCGCGTCCTCGTCGACGAGGGTCTCGGGGCCACCTCGCTCATGTGCTCGCAGGGCGCGCATCGCGAGATCGTCTATGACCCCGGCCCGGCGTCGTGTCAATGCCGGGAGGTCGTCCGCTACTGCGCTACCGGTTGGCGCCGACGGTGATGTCCGTGACGATCGCGGATGCGCCGTTCGCGGCGCGCGCTTCGAGGCGCACGTAGCGGGCGGCCACCGGACCGAAGGTCGCCGTGTGCAGCTTGCCGTCGGCCGGCCAGCTGCCGGTGCTCGCCTGCGTGAAGCTGGTTCCGTCGGTGCTGACCAAGATGCCGTAGCTGGTGATGTTTCCGCCCGCGACGCCGGCGCCGTTCACGTACTGGGGGACGACGCTCAGCATGCCGACGTCCGGGCGCGTCTGGCCCAGGTCCAACGTCACCGACTGCGGCAGCGCCCCCGAGGTTTGCCAGAACGTGTGGGTGTTCGTGTCGTTGATGCCGTCGATCGCGTTGCCTGCGGTGCCGCTGGTTGCGGTGGCACCGACGGGCGTATAGGGGTGCTCGATGATCCGGGCCTGGGTCGGCAGCGGCGCCCGATTCAGGTTTGGGCTCCAGGCTGCGCCGACCTGCGTGAGCACGGCGACCATCGACGCGTCGATCAGACCGTCACGGTTGGGCGGGCAGTTGAGAAGGAAATTGGTGTAGGCCGGTTCGAGCTTCTTCAGATGACCGTCGACGATGTTCGAGACCGTCATGAGGCCGCCGACGTTGGGCGCCCAGAACCAGTCGTTGCCGCCGCTGTTGTTGATCTTCGTCTCCTGCGCGGCTGCATAGGTGTTGTTCGCCGGCGCGAACGCACCAGCCGGCTCTTCGAAGTTGACGATGTCGACCTCCCACGGGTCGACCAGGTGGGTGTGGTCGGTGATCAGGCAATTGGGCTGCAACGACTTCACCAGCTCCCGGATCGTGTCGTATGCGACCTTGTTGTGCCCCGTCTTCCACGACCACCCGTCGATGACCAGGATCGGAATCGGGCCGTAGTTGGTCAGCAGCTCCGTGATCTGCGTGGTGACGTAGCTCATCTGAGCTGCGGTGATGGTGGCGCTGTTGCCGATCCCTTGGGTGCTGTCCCAGATTGAATAGTAGAGGCCCGGCGCCAGGCCGCGGGCGCGGAAGGCGTTCACGTAGTCCTTGACCACGTCGCCCTTGCCGCCCTTCCAGGGGACGTGCCCGACGTTGAAGCTGCTGGCCGCGCTGGGCCACAACGCGAATCCGTCGTGGTGGCGTGTCGTGAGCACGCCGAATTTCATGTGCGCGGCCACCGCCGCATCGGCCCACTGCGTGGGATCGTACTTGCTCGACGGCGCGAAGTTGCTGATGGGCAGATTGGCCTGCGCCCAGCTGCCGGCACAGGGATCGCCCGGTTGCGATCCGCAGAACGTGAGGATGCTGAAGTGCATGAACATGCCGAAGCGCATGTCGACGTAGTCGCTTTGGAGCTGCTGCAGTGTCTTCGCGCCCGAGCCCCCTGCCCCGGCGCCGCCCGACCCTGCCCGCCCGCTGCCGGCCGCTCCGCCGGCGCCGCCCGGTTGACCACCCGCACCTCCAGTCGCGCCTGCCCCGCCGCCCGTTCCACCGGCGCTGTTCGTTCCGCCTCTCCCGCCCGAGCTCCCGCCGGTCGCTCCTGCGTTGCCGCCGTGGCCACCGGTGGCCACGGCCCCGCCCGTCGCGCCGCCGCTGGTGCCACCGCTGGCGCCGCCGGTCCCGAGGCTTCCGCCGTTCCCGGCCCCGACGCTGCCGCCGCCGGGCGAGCAGCTCGCGGTGGCCAGCCAGGCGAGCATCGCCAGGGATCGGGAGGAGACTTCGCGCACGCCCACGAGTTGCATTCTCGCCCATTTCACCCCACCCCGAGGGCTCGGGGTACTAACCGCGACGGCGCGATTGACCCGGTTACTGCTGCTTCTTGAACAAATCCTGGAAGATGAGCGGGCCCCACTTGCCGCCGGGTGCGTGCACCAGCGCGCCACCCTCGTTGAGCTTTCCCAGCTTGACGGGGGCGAAGCCGAGCTGTTTCGCCAGGGCCGCCACCGGAGCGATCGCGGCGTCGTCGTCGCTGGAAAGGAAGACGACGCGGTGGCCCCCCTCGACGACCGGATCGGTCGCCAGGGTGGCCGCAAGCAGGTGATTGAAGCCTTTGACGAGCTTGGCGCCCTTGAACGCCTTCGCGACGAAGGCGGAGGACACGAGGCCGTCCAGCTCTTCAGGGGCGACAAGCGCGTTCGTCGCGTCGATGATGGTCTTGCCTTCCCAGCTCGGCAGAAGCTTCGCGACCTCGCGGTGCTCCCCGAATGGGACCGCCAGGATGATCGTGTCGGCCTCGACTGCATCTTGCCGAGACTTGGCGACAACCGTGGGTCCGATCGCCCGAGCCTGCGGCGCCAGCACCTCGGGCGGACGGCGGCTCGCGACGGTGACGTCGAGGTTTTTGCGGGCGAAGGCGTGGGCCAGCGCCTGACCAATCTTCCCGAATCCTAGAATCGCGTAGCTCATATGGTTCTCCTTCAGACCTGAGACATGCCACCGTCAACAACAAGATCAATAGCGGTCGTGAAACGACTGTCGTCCGAGGCGAGATAGAGGACCGCAGCCGCGACCTCCTTGGAAAGCCCGAAGCGTCCCAGCGGAACCAGCGAGACGAAGAAGTCCGTCAGCTCCTTGGAAATCTGCGCGAAGGCGGCCGTGTCACCGATGGCGCCCGGACTGATGCTGTTGACGCGGATCTTTCGCCCCTTGAGATCGTTCGCCCAGCTTCGCGCGAACGACCTGACCGCCGCCTTGGCAGCCGCGTACACGCTTGCGCCAGCGTATCCCTTGAGATGCGCGTTCGAGGCGTTGAGGATGATCGAGCCGCCCTCGCGCATGAGCGGTAGCGCCTTCTGGACGGTGAACAGCGTTCCGCGGACGTTGAGGTTGAGGGTGTCGTCGACCAGCTGCTCCGAGATCGACCCGATCGGCTTGTCGACTTCCCCGCCGCCGGCGCTGGCGAAGACGATGTCGATGTGGTCCTTCATGGACTTCACCTTCTCGTACAGCCGGTCGAGGTCCGCCAGGTTGGCCGAGTCGGCGCGAACGCCGGTGACGTTGCGCCCAATCGCTTTCACCGCCTGGTCGAGCACCTCCTGGCGCCGGCCGGTGATGAACACATAGGCCCCCTCTTCGACGAACAGCTTCGCCGTCTCGAGCGCCATGCCGCTCGAGCCACCCGTGATGACTGCAACTTTGCCTGCGAGCTTTCCCATGACTGTCCGCCTTTCGTGTCTTACAATATCCGTATCACTGATCCGAATATGTGGGTCAGTGATCCGCTTGTCAAGGCAACCCATGCGAGCCGACGCCAAGAAGAATCACAGCCACCTGCTTGCAGTCGCGCGCGACGTCGTCGCCAAGGACGGCGCCGGCGCGTCCATGCGAGACATCGCCCGGCGGGCCGACGTCGGATTGGCCACCTTGCTCCGGCATTTCCCGACGCGAGAGGCCCTGTTCGACGAGTTGCTGCGGACGAAGGCGGACGCTCTGACGCAGAAGGCAGCCGAGCTCGAAGCGACGAAGGCACCGGACGAAGCGCTGGTGTCCTGGTTTCGCGAAGGGGTGGCGTTCATCCAGAGCTACAACGGCGTCTGCGTCTTGATGGCGGGCGCCCACGCCGACCCGGAGTCCGCGCTCTACGTTTCGACCACAGCGACGCACGCAGCGGGCGCGCGACTACTCGCCCGTGCTCAGGCCCAGGGGACGGCGCGCGCGGACATGAATGGGGAGGACCTGTTCGCCCTGATGTCGGCGCTCGGCTGGGCCGCCGGCCAACCGTCATTCGCGCCGCGCGCCGAGCATCTGTTCGACATCATCGCGGGCGCCATCCTGACGAACCCTTCCACCAACGGTGTCAAGAAGGCGAAGCGTTGAACGTCAGGGGCTGACGGATTGCTCCCAGAACATGATGTCGCCCGCGCGGTTCGCGACGAACGAGACGCCGCCGTCCTGGGAGATCACGATGGCCAGCCCGCGCGGGCAATCGTTGACGAAGCGGTAGGCGGCCCGGTGGCGCGTTCCCACGCTCTCCAGCTCGTCCGAGTCGCGGCGGGTGCCCTCGCTGTCGAGAGCACGCCAGACCTGCTCGGGCGCGGGTAGCTCCGCCGACACCTCGGCGCCGAACCCCAGCAGGGCGAAGCGCTTGTCGAGAACCACGGCGCCGTCGGTGGCAGCCAGATTGGCGACTAACCGGCTCCACTCGAACACGGCCTGTTCCAGGCGTTCCAGGTTGGCGCTCTCGTCCAGCTGGAAGTCCTCCCATCCGACCGACTCCTTCGACGTGGCGGCCGCCACGTGCTCGAGGATGCGGAAGAGCAACGTCCGGTATCGCCGCGATGGTTCGTCCGCCGCGAACCGATATTTCAGGCGAATGCCCGCCGCGCCCTGCTCGCTGTCCACGAACAAGATCATTCCGCCGTGGCGCGTTCCGCGAACCAGCTGGATCGCGCGCCGAAGCATGTGCTGGCTGACTCGCCCGATCAGCGTGGCGTCGACCTGCGTCGGCGACGCCGTCTGGGCTTGCCGGGCGGCGTGCTCGGCGCGGATCTCCTCACGCTCCCGCGCGAACAGCGCCGGCAACCACTCCGAATCGAAGACGTCCGTCAGCGCATCGATGAGGACCCCGCGCTCGAGCGCGCCGACCAGCTTGCCGGCACGGCGCACGGCCAGCTGCCCGGGCCCGGTCACATGGATGATCGGGTCGTACGTCCAGTTGGGAACGACGCCGCGACCGCCCCAGCTGGGCGCCAACCAGGCCGCCCCCGAATGAGCCAGGCCCCAGATCCGCAGTCGCTCCTCGACGGCGTGCGCGGCAATCAGCGTCGTCTCGAAGGGTGCGGCCGGACTGAGACGCCGCAGCTCGTCCGACGTGAGCGGACGGGTGCGATCGAATCGAAGGCGCAAGGCCCCTTCGACCGGCGCGCCCGCTTCGGGCAGGCGCTCCGGCGGCGTGAGCAGGAGGCGGAAGCGCGTCGGTCTGGCCTCTTCCGACGTCAGCGACGCCTGGAACGCCGCCGACAGCGCCTCGCACAGCAGGTCGCGCCCGATTGACAGCTCATGGCCGGCGGGCCAGTGCTCTGCGACATACCGCGCCAAGTCCGGTGGATACGCCTGCCCGCTTCCCATGGGCCCCAGCATGGCACGCCAGGGCGCCAGGCTCCCATCACCCGCCGCTCAGTCTGCGTCGAAGCCGGCGTCGAGCCAGGCTTGCAGACCACCGGTCAGCGGCCGGACCGACCGAACGCCCCGATTCATCAGCAGGCGAGCGATCCGGGCAGCGGACGCCTCGCTGGGGCAGTTGCAATAAAGAATGACCTCGCGGTCGCCGGGCAGCTCGGCCACGAAGGCGTCCACCAGCGATAGATCGAAAGCGATGGCGCCTGGGATCCGCTGAGGCTCACGTTCGCGGGCGGTGGACGTCCGAACGTCGAAGACAACCGGCTTGGCGCCCCCGTCGATGAGGCGTTTGAGCTCGGTGACCGAGATGCGGGCCATGCGCAGGCTGCGATAGAACCGCTGCCGCTGAACCCACTTCCCGCCGACGAAGGCGGCGAGCGCGATCACGGCGACGACGGGCGCCCATCGACCGAGACCGACCAGCGCGGCGAGCACGCGATCGACCTGCCGGTAGAAGATCAGCCCAGCGCCGATGCCGACCGACGACCAGAGCACCGCCGCCAGGAGGTCGAAGAAGAAGAAGGTGGACCACCGGACCCGCATGGCCCCCGCCATGGGCGGCGCCACCATCGAAAAGCCCGGTATGAACTTGGCCACCGCCAGCGACTTCAGACCCCAGCGCGCGAAGCTCTGCTCGGTGCTCCGCACGCACGAGTCAGGCGACAGGGCCAGTCGACACACCACCCGCAGCACCTGATTGCCGTAACGCCGGCCCATCCAGTACCACGTCGAGTCCGCGATCAGCACCGCGAGCCAGGTGGACCCCACCAGCTGGGGCAGCGGCAAGAGGCCGCGCGCAGCCAGGCTCCCGGCCACGACCAGCGTCGGCTCGGCTGGTATGGGAACGCCGAGCTGCTGCAGAAGCACGTTAGCGAATACCAGGAGCAGGCCTCGCTCGGCGACAACCGAGACGAGGTTCACGACCCCCACTCCCACCGGCGACTCGACATCGGACCTTCCACGCAACCAACCCTCCCAGCAAGATGCCCCCGCCGCAAGGGTTCAGCCGAGTCGCCGACCGGACACTACTTCTTCGCGCCTTCGGCGACGGCGGCCGGGAACTGAGCTGCCGCGCCGACCTGCAGCACGAAGTCCATGGCGAGCTTGGGGTACTTCGCCTTCATCTTGGCCTGCAGCTCACTGGCGGACTTGGACGCGGCGGCCGCTTCGTCGAAGTCCTTCAGGTACGCCTTGGTCGTCGTGATGGCGCTGGGGTCGTCCTTTTGAGAGGGCTCCTTGTGGCCCGCGACCACGGTCGTCGCGCCGAGGGCCGCGACCTGGTCCAGCGTCTTGCTCCAGGCTGCGCGCGAGGCGTGGTCCGTTTCGGCTGTCCAGGGGAAGATCCCTTGATAGACGATGTCACCCGCGACCACGGTCTTGATCGACGGGATCCAGACGTAAGAGTTAGTCGCGTCGTCGCCCTGAACGGAGGTGTGGATCTCGAGCGTCTGACCCTCGAGCGTCAGCGAGTGGCCCACCAGCGGCTCCGGGATGACCGGCTTGCTGGTGAGGTTCGCGCCGAACATCGGGCCCCAGCGCTTCACCTTCTCGGCCCAGGTCTTCTTGATCTCCGCGACCACGGCGGGCTGCGCGACGATCTTCACCTTCGGGAATGCCTCCTTGACGACGACCAGGCCGAAGTAGTGGTCCGGGTGGTCGTGGGTGACGTACACCGTGGTCAACGTCTTCTTCGAATCGAGAATCATCCCCACGAGCCGATGCGCGTCGGACAGCGTGAACTGACCGTCGACGAGCACGGCGTCCTTTTCGCCGGCAATGAGGGTCGAGGTCACGAGGAACCCTTGTGGGGACGACGTGAACACCTGGGTCGTCAGCTTGGTCTCGGCGCGCGCCGGCGAGGCGACGACAGACAACAGCAGAAGAGCGGATAGCGGGATCAGTCGAGCGGCAGTGGTTTTCATTGCGGTCTCCTTGGTTCAGGTTCGAACAGGTCCTCAGAGTGCACGCTCCCACCTTGCAGCGCTACCGGTATGCGTGCAGTATCATCTTGCATGCCTGCAAGACCGCCAAAGTCGGCCGACTGGGCGGACTTCGAGCTGTTCCTCGCGGTCGCGCGCGGCGGAACCCTGGCGGCGGCAGCGGCAGCCCTGCGCGTCGACGCGTCCACCGTTCATCGGCGCATGGCGAGCCTGGAAGCGGCGCTGCGCTCGCGCCTGTTCGCGCGAAGCCCGCGCGGTTACGCCCTGACGAACGCCGGGCAGGAGCTTTTGCCCTACGCGACCGCGATGGACGAGCAGGCGGCGGAGGCGCGGCGCAAGCTGGCCGCGCGCGACGAAGGGCTCACCGGAACTGTGCGCCTCTCGGCCATCGACGACCTGGCCGCCATTCTGTCGCCCATCGTGGGTTCATTTCGCCGCAAGCACCCGGGCGTCAGCGTCGCCGTGGACATGCGGCAGGCGTTCGCCGATCTCGCGCGCCAGCAGGCGGACGTCGCCGTGCGCGTGAGCGCGCGGGCGACCCAGGGGGATGTCCTCGCGAAGCACGTTGCCAGGCTGGCGCACGCGTTTTACGCGAGCCGTGCGTACCTCGCCAGGCACGGGCGCCCCGCGCGCGTCGAGGATCTTCGAGACCACGCGATCGTGCGCGCGGATGCGGATCCGCGCCCGATGCCGGGCGAGCAGACCCTGGACGGCTATTGCAGCGCCGAGCGCGTGGCCTTCCGTAGCGACTCGTTCATCGCGCGGCTCGCCGCGGTGCGAGACGGCCTGGGAATCGGCGTGCTTGGCTGCTTCATGGGGGATCGAGAACCATCCCTCGTGCGCCTCCCCTTCGCGGTGTCCGACCCCACCCTCAACGTCTGGCTCCTCATTCACGTCGACCTGCGGCAGAACGCACGCGTGCGCGCCTTCAGCGAGCACACCCACGCCGCCCTCGTCGCCCAGCGCCCCCTCTTCGAGGGAGACGCGCCGCAGGCGCGGGCAAGACCAAGGTGTTAACCTGCCGATCGCAGCACCCATGGCGCCCGACCCGATCAACGACGCTGCCGACAACACGGTGATCGGCCGGACGCTTCGGAAGCCCAGCTACCCGATCAGCCCCCGCCTGGGGGCCTACCTGGCCCGGTTCAGGCGCGAGCTGGAGTTGCCCGTCAGCTACGAGCGGCTGGAGGGTTTCCGCGACAGCCTGCCGCTGCGGAACGCCGAGGGGCAGGACACCTTGTGGGAGTACGTCCTTTATCCACCCGGCGAGATGGAGGCGCTGAAGGTCGATCTCAAGTACGTGTACGCACTGCTGAAGGTGCACGGCGATCTCTCGGTGGTCGACCACCTGTACGTCGACCGGATCGACTTCTGCAGCTTCGGCAACTCGCTGCCATTCCGGGTTCGGATCGTCAACAGCATCAACGAGAACCCCGACTACTTCTACGTCAAGAAGGCCGACGCCTCGCGGGTCTACGGACTGGAGCTCGAGCACCTCCTCTCGCCAAACCGGCTCAACTACGTGACCTACGGATCGACGCTGGTCGAGGAGCACGTGGCGGGCGTGCCGGGCGACATCTTCATCAAGCGCTGGCTCGACAATCGCGAGATCAAACCGGTTCGCATCGCCAAGGAGCTGGTCAAGTTCAACGAACGCAGCTTCATCCGCCTGTTGGGCGACATGCGCAGCTACAACTTCGTCTTCGTGCTGACACCCGACTTCGAGGGGTGGCAGGTCCGCATCCGGGCGATGGACTTCGACCAGCAGTCGTTCAACGGGCGGCGCACGTTCTACCTGCCCCAGTTCTTCCGGGAGAACCTTCCGCTGGTGCAGTTCACGACCAACTTGCTGGACCTCAAGACCGCCTACCAGTACCAGCGCGAGGAGCGGACGCTGGTGCTCCAGCGGGCCGCCGTCTCGCAGCAGCGGTTGGAGATCCTGTTGGACGCGATGCACGTCGACGTCATCGCGCCGCCCGAGAACGTGGTCCGCCTGCGTCAGGAGCTGGCCGAGCACTTCGGCGCCGACGTATTCCTGAAGTGTGAGTCGATGGCCGCGCTGATCCGCGAGAACATGCGCCAGATCCGGATGGAGGAGGCGCACGGGCGAAGCCGGGTCCCCGGCAGCTGACGGCCGCGCGCGGGACGGCCGATGATGGCAGGATGTCCCGATGGAGGAGATCGCGCGGACCCCGGCGGCCTGGCCGGACGATCAGGCAGCTCTCCGCATGATCCTCGAGGGAACGGCCGGTGAGATCGGGGAGGGATTCTTCAAGGCGCTGGTCGAGAATCTGGCCCGTGCGCTGGGCACGCATGGCGCCTGGCTGACCGAGTACCTGCCTCAGCGGAGAACGCTGCGGGCCCTGGCGTTTCGACTGGGCGACCAGTGGGTGCAGGACTATGAGCATCCCATCGACGGGTCGCCGTGCCGCGTGGCGATCGAAGAGCGACGGCTGGTGCACTACGCCGACCGGATCGTCGACCTCTTCCCGGAGGAGCACTCGCTCCGGCGAATGGGCGCGGTGAGCTACATGGGGGTCCCCCTCACCGATGTCGACGGGACCATCCTGGGTCATCTGGCCGTGATGGATCAGCGTGTGATGCCCGAGCGGCGCGAGAGCTTCGCGATCTTCCAGATCTTCGCCGGACGCGCCGCCGCCGAGCTGCGCCGCCTGCGCGCGGAGCGTGCGCTTCGTGCGCGCGAGGCCCAGCTGGCCGGACTCATCGACAGCGCGCTCGACATCATCGTCCAGCTCGACGCGGACCTGGGCGTGGTCGGAATGAACCCGGCCGCGCAGCGCACCCTGGGACCGCCGGCCGGCGACGGGCGCGTGCGCGACGTGGCCGGGCTCGTGAGCGCGGAAGACGCTGCGCGGCTTCGGGACCTTGCGCGCGAGCTGGTCGCGCGCCGCGACGGAGACCGCAGCCTCTGGATCTCCGGTGGCTTGACGGGCAAGGCGGCCGACGGCGCGACGTTCCCCGCCGAGGGGACCCTTTCGCTGTTCGAGCTGGAAGGCCGCCATCACTTCACGCTGATCGTACGGAACGTCAATGAGCGGCTAGAGGCAGAACGGCGCATCCGGTCGCTCACGGAAGAGACGGAATACCTGCGCGAAGAGTTGCGTCAGAGCGGGCGGGCCGGGGAGATCTCCGGGCGCAGCCAGCGCCTGGCGCAGGCGCTGCGCGATCTGCGCGAGGTTGCGCCCACGGACACGACGGTCCTCATCCTGGGTGAGACCGGCACCGGTAAGGAGCTGTTCGCCCGCGCCCTGCACGCCGCAAGCGGTCGTCGCGATAAGCCGCTCATCAAGGTGAACTGCGCGGCGATTCCGCCGACGCTCATCGAGAGCGAGTTCTTCGGCCACGAGAGAGGCGCGTTCACCGGCGCCACGGCCAAACGAGACGGGCGCTTCACGCTTGCGGACGGCGGAACGATCTTCCTCGACGAGATCGGTGAGCTGCCGGTCGACCTGCAAAGCAAGCTCCTGCGCGTCCTGCAGGAAGGCGAGTTCGAGCCGGTGGGCAGCTCGCGGACGCGCAAGGTCGACGTCCGCGTGGTGGCGGCGACGAACCGCGACCTGCTTCGATCCGTCTCCGAGGGCAAGTTCCGCGAGGACCTCTACTATCGACTCAGCGTCTTCCCGCTGACCTTGCCGGCCTTGCGCGAGCGCGATGACGACGTCGTCCTGCTGGCCGAAGAGTTCTCACGGCAGTTCGCGGCCCGCATGGGGCGGCGCGTGGAGCCGCTGTCACCCGCCATGGCGGCCCGGCTCAAGGCGTACGCCTGGCCAGGCAACGTGCGTGAGCTCCAGAACGTGATCGAACGGGCCATCATCACCGCGCGCGACGGCCGCCTGAACCTGGATCGCGCCCTCCCCTCCACCAGCGTCCCCGAACCTGACCCGAAGGCCCCGAGCCCCGGCGGTTCGTCGACCCTGCTCACCGCCGAAGATCTCGCACGTATCGAACGCGAGAATCTTCAGCGCGCCCTGGACCGAACCGCGTGGAAGGTGGCGGGCGAGGCTGGTGCCGCCCGGTTGCTGGGCATGGCGCCATCCACGCTGACGTCACGGATGAAGGCGCTCGGCCTGCGACGCGAGGGCTGAGCCCGCCAGCTTTTTCAGCACGAGATCTCGCGAGTGGCGAGATCTCGCGACCGGCGACGCCTCCCAAAGGCGCGAAATCCTTCGGCCGCCGGCGCCGTGGACCGTGGCACGCCTCCTGCGATGAGTGGCGGCATGTACACGAAGACCAACAGCCAAAGCCGCTACGAAGCCTGCATCGAGAGCTCCAAACAGGTCCGCTGGAACATCGACAAGGACCTCCTGCGCGGACGTCAGCTCGACTTCTCGATGACGTTCCTCCCGGACAGCCTGTCCAAGATCAACGAGTTTTTGTTTCTGGACGAGAGCGATCGGCGCCTGCTGAGCCAGATCCAGGGACGGACCTACGCCAACTTCTTCGGCCTCGTCGAGCGGTTCATCAACGCCAAGGTTCTCGAGGTCAGCCGGGATCACTGGCTCGGGGACCAGACGGCGCTGGAAGCACTGGTGCGCTTCTCCGACGAAGAGCTGAAACACCAAGAGCTGTTCCGCCGGCTCGAGGAAATGATCGGTTCCGGCATGCAGCCTGGCTACCGCTTTGAGCTCCAGCACGACGACGTCGCCGCCGCCGTCCTCAGCAAGTCCACCTGGTCCGTCCTGGCCCTCACCTGCCACATCGAGCTGTTCACGCAGGTCCACTACCGGCAGAGCATCGAGCCCAGCACGGGCCTGTCGCCCATCTTCAAAGACGTCTTCCTCTTCCACTGGAAAGAGGAGTCGCAGCACGCAATCCTCGACGAGCTCGAGTGGAGGCGAGAAGATCGCAAGCTGACGGCGCGCGAGCGTGACCTGGCGGTCGGTGACTTCATCGCTCTCATCGGGGCCGTCGACGGGCTGTTGCAGATTCAATCCGCCGCCGACCTGGCGTTCTTCCTGGACACGTGCGCCGGCCACCTGGGGCTGGAAGAGATCGACCGCCTGGGGGCCGGCCTTCTGCGCGCCTACCGCGGCCAGTACATCCTGAGCGGCGCGGAACACCCGCGGTTCCGCGCGATTCTCGGCAGCCTGATCACGTCCGAGCAAGCGGACAGAGTGACGCGCGCCCTGGCGCCGTTGGTGGGTTGACGCCGATGAACCCGAACAAAACGCTCTGGGAAAAGGGTGACTTCACCCGCATCGCGGCGAGCATGAGAGACAGCGGAGAGGCGCTCGCAAGAGGATTTGGAATCACGCCGGGGCTCAGGGTTCTGGACCTGGGATGCGGCGATGGAACGACGGCGATTCCACAGGCCCGGCTGGGGGCAGACGTGCTGGGGATCGACATCGCCAAGAACCTCGTCGCTGCGGGAAATGCGCGCGCTCGCGTGGAAGGCCTCACGAATTGCGTGTTCCGCGAAGGCGACGCTAGCAACCTCCGCGCGGTCGACGACGGCTCTTTCGATCTGGTGGTGAGCATCTTCGGCGCGATGTTCGCGCCCCGGCCGTACGACGTGGCCAGGGAGATGGTGCGGGTCGCCCGCCCTTCCGGACGGATCATCATGGGAAACTGGATCCCGCGCGATCCGACCTTCGTCGCGCAGCTTCTGGAGGTGAGCGCGAAGTATTCGCCGCCCCCGCCGGAGGGCTTCGTGAGCCCCATGACGTGGGGAATGGAGAGCAACGTCGTCGAGAGGTTCGGCGCAGCGGGCGTGACACGCGACAGGATCTCCTTCGCTCGCGAAACCTTCACCTTCGACGCCCCTGGCTCGCCGGCCGAGCTCGTCCAGACCTTCATGAAGTATTACGGCCCGACCATGGTCGCCTTCGAGGCCGCCGAAAACAGCGGCCGAGCGGACCAGATGCAGCGCGAGCTCGAAGCGCTGTTCGCGACCCACAACCGGTCCTCCCGCGCGGACGCCGTCTCGATTCCAGCAACCTTCCTGCGTGTCTCCGTCGCGCTCTGAACGAGGAAGCCATGAACACGCGAATACCCACCCCGTCGCTGGCGTTGCTGGCGGTCACCTGGAGCTGCGCCGGCCAGGCACCGCCGCGGACACTCCCCAGCTCGCCTCCCACACGGGTTCAAGTCGCAATGGCCGACCGGTCGCTGGGCGCGGTCGCGACCGAAGTGGTCGGGACCGTCCACTCCGCCCAGGAGGCGACCATCGCCCCGCTCGTGAGCGGCACCGTCATCGAGGTCCGCGTCGGCCTTGGGAGCTTCGTTCGACCGGGCGAGGTCCTGGTGAGGCTCGCGGCCCGCGAGCTCGATGCCCGTCGCGAGCAAGCGCGCGCCGTTTCGGCGCTGGCCACCCGCGACCGCGATCGCGCCACGGTCCTCAAGGAGAACGGCGCGATCACCGTCGCGCAGTACGAAGCCGCGCAGGCACACTGGGGTGTGGCGCGGGCCCAGGAGGCCGAGGCGAGCACCGTCGCCGACCGAACGGTCGTGCGGGCGCCGTTCGCGGGCATGATCACCGCCAAGCTCGTCAACGTCGGAGAAGCGGCGCTCCCCGGGCGACCCCTGCTCACCCTGGAGAGCCGCGCCGCCACCCGGTTCGAGGCGCAGGTCCCCGAGACGACCGGAGAAGCGCTGGCGCTCGGCGATCGTTTGCGCGTATCCGTCGACGGCGTCGGCCGGGAGCTCGAGGGGCGCGTCGCCGAGATCCGTCCGTCCTCCGATGACGCGACCCGATCCCGCCTGGTGAAGCTCGATCTGCCGGAGACGCCGGGACTCCGGTCGGGACAGTTCGGCCGTCTTCTGCTCACCACTGGCCGGGCCGTCACCGTGACGGTCCCTTCGAACACGGTGGTCCGGCGCGGCCAGCTGGAGACGGTGTTCGTCGTCGACTCTGGCATCGCTCGCCTGCGCCTGGTCCGATGCGGGCGCGAGTCGAATGGCCGGACGCAGATCTCGTCCGGGCTCTCCGGCGGCGAGAGGCTCGCGCTGCTGGGAACCGCGGAGCTCGTCGACGGACAGCGCGTGGAGGAGTCCCCATGAACCCCACCCGTCGACTGGGCCTCGCCGGCACCATCGCCCAGGCCTTCATCGGTTCCACGCTGACCCCGCTGCTGGTCATCGGCGCTGTGCTGCTCGGGATCCTGGCCATCGTGGTGCTCCCGCGCGAGGAGGAGCCCCAGATCAAGGTCCCGGTGGTCGACATCCTGGTGTCGCTGCCGGGGGCGACCGCCGCCGAGGTGGAGAGCCGCGTCTCCTCACCCGTCGAACGGCTGATGTGGGAGCTCCCCGGCGTCGAGTACGTCTACTCCACCAGCCAGCCCGGACAGTCTCTGGTCGTCGTCCGTTTCCATGTGGGCGATGATCCCGAACGGTCGCTGGTGAAGCTGCACCAGAAGCTGCAGGCCAGCGCCGAGCTGACTCGCGCGAGCGCCGCGCCGCCGCTGGTCAAGGCCCGTTCGATCGACGACGTGCCGATCCTCGCGCTGACCTTCCACTCCTCACGGTACGACCACGTGGCCCTGCGCAGGGTGGCCGCCGAGGTCGACGCCGCGATCAAGCACGTGCCCGACGTCTCCCAGACGACCCTCATCGGCGGGTACCGGCGGCAAGTTCGGATCCGGCTGGACCCGCCCGCGCTCGCGGCGCGCGGTCTGGGCGTTCTCGGCCTCCTGCGGGCGCTCGGCGCGGCCGACCGGCAGGAGGTCACGGGAGCCGTGACCACCGACGACCGGGACGTCATCGTGCAGACCGGCGCGTTCTTCGCCAGCGCCGACGACGTGGCGTCGCTGGTGGTGGGCGTCCACGAAGGCCACCCCATCTATCTGAGGGACGTCGCCAGGGTGGAGGACGGCGCCGAAGACCCGACACAGTACGTCCTGTTCGGTGCCGGGGCGGCCGTCTCGCGCCGCGCCGCCGAGGAGCCCGCGGTCACGCTGTCGGTCGCGAAGCGCCCAGGCAGCAACGCCATCACGGTGGCCCGCGCGGTCCTGGCGCAGGTCGATCGCCTCAAAGGCCAGGCCATCCCCGCCGACCTCTCCGTGTCGATCACCAGACACTACGGCGCCTCGGCGGCGGAGAAGTCGAACGAGCTGTTGCTCCACATGGCCATCGCGATCATCGGGGTCTCGCTCTTGGTCCTCTTCATGCTCGGGTGGCGCGAGTCGATGGTCGTGGCCGTCGCCATCCCGGCGACCCTGTCGCTGATGCTCCTGCTCTTCCACCTGCTGGGATACACGCTGAACAGGGTCACGCTGTTCGCTCTGACCTTCTCGATCGGGATTCTGGTCGACGACGCGATCGTCGTCGTGGAGAACATCGTCCGACATCGAAGTCTCGACACGTCCAGGCGTGCCTCGCTCCGCGAGATCGCCGTGCGAGCGGCGGCTGAAGTGGGGAACCCGACCGTCCTGGCGACCCTGACGGTGATCGCGGCCATCCTTCCGATGGCGTTCGTCGGTGGCCTCAGCGGTCCCTACCTGCGTCCCATCCCCGTGGGCGCCTCGGCCGCGATGGTGTTCTCGCTCTTGATCGCCTTCGCGGTCACGCCCTGGGCCGCCGCGCGCCTCCTTGGTCTTCGTCGCCGGGGCGGCACGCCGAAGCCGGCCACCGAGGACCGTGTCACACGCGCCTACCGGTGGCTCATGTCTCGCCTCGTTGGGCGCCACGCCTGGCGCTGGTCCTTCCTGGGCCTGACGGCCGTGCTCTTCGCCGGCGCGCTGGCGTTCGTCCCCGCCGGTTGGGTGCGCGTCAAGATGCTCCCCTACGACAACAAGAGCGAGCTGGAGATCGTCCTCAACATGCCCGAGGACAGCTCGCTGGAGCGGACGGCGGCGGTGGCCCGGGAGATCGCCGCGGCGGTTCGCGACGAGAAGGAGGTCACCGACTATCAGGTGTACGTCGGCACCGCCGCCCCTTACAGCTTCAACGGACTGATGCGGCACTACGACCTGCGCCGCGGGTCGAGCGTGGCGGAGGTTCAGGTGAACCTGCTCTCGAAAGACAAGCGTGCCGTCCAGAGCCACGCCTTCGCGCTCCGCATCCGGCCCGCGGTCGCCGCGATCGCCGCGCGTCACGGCGCGCGCGTGACGGTGGCCGAGGTGCCGCCCGGGCCTCCCGTGCTGCAGGCGCTGGTCGCCGAAGTGTACGGACCGGACGCGGCGGCGCGCCAGCGGCTGGCCGAAACAATGCGCAAGCTGTTCATCAGCACCCCCGGTGTGGTCGACGTGGACTGGTACCTCGAGTCTCCCCACCCGAAGGAGGTCCTGGTCGTCGACAAGGCGAAGGCCGCGCTGCACGGCATTCAGGCCGAGACCGTGGCCCGCACGCTTCGCGTTGCGCTGGCGGGTGAGCCGGTCGGGCAGCTGCACGACGCGCGCGAGCAAGAGGCGATCGACCTGGTCGTCGATGTGTCGCGGAGTCAGCGATCGCGCGTTGCCGATCTGCTGTCGATCCGCATCCCGGATGATCGCGGGCAGGCCCTGGTCCCGTTGGGCGAGCTCGTGCGGGTCGAGAGCACCGTCGAGGACACGAGCATCTATCACAAGAATCTCCTGCCCGTCGTCTACGTCGTCGCCGACGTCGCAGGAGGCGCCGAGAGTCCCGCCTACGCCATCCTCCAGATGAACGCGGCGGTTCGAGCGCTGGGTGCCGCCGTGTACAACACCAGCCAGCCGCCGGACGGCGCCCAGCCCGCCATCAAGTGGGACGGAGAATGGGACGTTACGCTGGAGCTGTTCGGAGATCTGGGGCGGGCGTGCGCGATCGTCATGCTCCTCATTTACGTGATGCTGGTGGGATGGTTCCGCTCGTTCTCGACGCCTCTGGTCGTCATGGCGCCCATCCCCTTCTCGCTGGTGGGCATCTTGCCGGCGCACGCGGCGCTCGGCGCGTTCTTCACGGCCACGTCTCTCATCGGCTTCATGGCGGGCGCCGGGATCGTGGTGCGAAACTCGATCATCCTCGTCGACTTCGCCGAAGACAGGATCCGCGAGGGGATGTCCGTGGACGAGGCCGTCGTCGAGGCTGGCGCCGTTCGCTTCCGGCCCATGCTCCTCACGGCCTTGGCCGTCATCGTGGGATCGGCGGCAATTCTCTTCGACCCGGTCTTCCAGGGGCTGGCGCTCTCGCTGGCCGCCGGCGAGGTGGCGTCCTTGCTGATCAGCAGAATGGCGGTCCCCGTCCTCTACACGATGGCCCACCGCCGACGGCGACCTCGGTTGGACGCCGTTCAGACCACCACGGCCCCGGCGCACGCGACGCATCTTCGGCAGGTGGCGCCATGACTCAAGGATCTGGAATATGTGCGGCGCGCGTCGTTAGAGCGGTGCGGCGCACGGCGATCGCCGCAGGGGTGGGGGGACGGCATGCGGCGCGACACCTTTCGACGGCTGCGGCTCCTGGCACGGTTTCAAAGGGCGTTTCTGCTCAGCACCCGGGAGACCGACGTGGTGGGACTGGCGTCCCGTGGCCACGGGTGCAAGGAGATCGCGTTCCGGCTGGGATGCCAGCCCCCGACCGTCGACATCTACTGGACGCGCATCTACCGAAAAACCGGCTGCTGCTCGCACCTGGAGGTGATGGCGGCTCTCCTCAGCATGTCCATCGAGGAGACGGGTCACCTGAACGTGAACGTCACCAGCAAAGAGGTGATCAATCCGCCGGCCGTCGCCGACGGTGGCGTGTCGCCCGCGACGTTCCGGAAAAAGGTCGTCCGCGCGAGTAGGCCGACCCGCCATCGTCCCGACACCCGCCGGTCATAACCGACGTACGGCGAGATGCCGATGCCCAACCGGGACTGGAGCTGGTCCTGCGCTTGGTCCAACAGCAATGAGGTGACCGCTCCGACGGCGATCCCGGCGCGCACGGGTATGACTGGCAAACGCGGATCTTCGACGAACGCACCGGCAAACACGACGAGGTCCACCTCGTCGGTCAACTCGTAACTGTTTCCGGCGAACGACTCCGACGGGGCAAACAGAGGTGTCAGCTGCAAGATGCCGCCCACGGCCACGTCGCGAGACAGGGCGCGACCGACGGCGATCTCGACAACGGGCGCCCAGCCCGTCTTGACGGCCCCCGGGTTGCCGTCGTTGGGGCTCCAGCTCTCGCGGACATACGCGGCGCCTGTCGCCAGCCGTAGAGACAGTCCGTGCGCGACATCGACACCCTCATCGCCCCGAGCGGACGCCGGCAACGTGACGGCGAAGAGGGCGATCAAGAGCCAGCGCGCGCGGGCGACCACGGTATTTCAGCATAGCCGGTACCGGATGAGGCCGCGCGATCGGCGGCCCCATCCGGGGCGGTGTCGCTCAGGGCGTGAAGCGGAGGTTATCGAGGATCCACTTCCGGTTGGTCTGGTTGACGTTCAGCGCGAAGCCGAACGCGCAGTCGCTCAGGGGCTGAGCGAGCGTGCTCTGGGTGGCCGCCGGCAGCGGGAATCGCAACGTCGAATACCGGTTCTGCGGCTGTCCGGTGAGCTCGACCTGCCCGATGAACTGATTGAAGACATTCCCCGACGGGCAGGACAGGTACATCTGCAAGGCGCCGGTCCAGAACGGGTTCGGTTGGCTGGACGGGACGAACAGGTCGACGCTGACCGCCACCGTCGGGTTCAGGCCAACGGTCGAGAAGCCAGCCCCGTTGATGGCCATGAATCCCTGGCCGGTGATTCCCAGTGCGCCGCACCCCTGCGTGATCGGCGAGGTCACCAGCGACAGGGCGGCGTTGCTGGAGCTCCAGTTCAGCGGATCTTCGAAGCCGAAAAGCCGGCCGATCGGAGAAAGCGCCGCGCACCCCTGCTGCGCGCTGTTGGCCGGAGTGCCGTTGACGTTCACGTTCATCGTCACGGACAGAGGCTGCCCGTTGGCGTCGGTCACCAGCAGGTCCAGCGGGCCGCGCAGGTTGAGATTGCCGCCGGAAAGGTTCGCCGACCAAGGCGACGCGTTCGTCGCCAGGAAGAACGAATCGGCCCCGTTGACCAGACCACGCAAAGCCAGGTTCACGCCGCCCGCCGCGACGGTTTGCGCGCCGCTATCCGGATCGGGCACCCCGCTCAGCACGATCGGACCGCGATTGGTGGCGACCACGTTGCGCACCTGCGTGCCCGCGACGGTCGCATCGGCCAGGTTGGCTCGAAGGCGATCGATCGAGGGAGAACAGTGCTCCGTCTGCGAGTCGCAGAACGTGCCGACGGTCGCAAATCCGCTGCTCAGCGTGACGGGCGTGCTGGTGCCACCGCCCACGACAGTCCCGATCGTCCCGGCGGTCAGCGCCTTGGTCGCCGTACTCGTGTCGCCGACGAGGGGACACGAGGGTGAGTTCAGCACCACGCTGGCGATACTTTCAGTACCGCTCCTCACCCCCGTCCCGCTCGGCGGCTTCAGCAAATCGATGCCTGCCAGGTTGGAAAAGTCCTCGCACTCGGTGATCGTGGGGGTGGTGTTCACCGTGAACGACGCGCAGCTCTGCCTGTCATTCGACAGGCGGCAGCTCAGCGATCGCTGGGTGAACGTCGCCAGCGCGTAGCGTTGCCCGCTGGGGACCACGTTCGTTGAACAGATGCCCGCCACGGGGTGGACCGTCGGTGTCGTCCCCGGGCTGTCCGTGACGTCGTTACCGGAAGCGGTGCAGTTCATGTACGGGTACTTGACCCCCGCCGGCTGCGCGCAATACGACTGGGAGCAAGCCGTCGTGGGATCCTGGCCGGGCGTGGCGCAGGCCGTTGCGGTCAGCGTGACTGCCGGCGCATACCGCGCGCAGGTGGCCGCGTTCGCGCTTTCCACCGCGCACTCTTGCCGCGTGATCGTGCACGTGATGACCCGATCGTTGGCGCCAGGAGGCGTTCGCACGCTGACGCTTCCGCAGCTTGCCGCGACTGCGAGAATCGATGACAACACGGCGAGCTCGACGCCCACCCCAAACCTGATTGCAATCCGTCCCATGTGGTTGCCCTCCAGGCCTGGCGTCTACCGCGACAACATGTCGCCTGGCTTGTAGGGGAATTCTTTACGCGTACGTTCATTGGAAAAAGATCGTCGTCGAGGTGACCTGGGCGGCGCTGTCCTTCTGCACGGCCAGCGGCAGCTCGACATGAATGGGAGCGCCAGGGGAGATCGCGCCGCCCGTCGGACAGGCGGCCGTATCGAAGGCGCACGTCGCGCAGGCGGTGACCGTACCAAGCGGCACGACGAGGTTGGTCGCGCCGGCCGGGGGGACGAGGCGCAGGTACACGACGTTCGCCGCCGCTGACGCCTGATCGACTTGAACGTTCAGCCCCAGGCCGATGGCTGCCGGCGGCACCGTGAACAGCTCGGCGCCGTCGCAGGTGTCGGACACGAAGTCGCCCGTCGTCGTGCTTGCCAGCGGCGCGAGGACGTAACCGTGCACCGACGGCCCCAGTCGAACCAGCCCGGCCGCCGCCCCGCCGCTTCCGTCGAAGCTCTGGCCGAGGCAATCGAAGTCGGCGAAGACCCCACCGGACGGTGCGTGCATCGCGATCGTTCGTCCGGCGGCGTCGGGAATCGTCCAGTAGGGAGCCGACGCCGGATCGTTGCTCAGCGGTTGGTCGAGAGGCAGCGACGGCAGCGAGCAGGGGCAGAGCGGCGCATCGCCGAGGCTCGTGCCCGGACCGACGGTGTTCATCGCCGACCAGGCGGCGTCCAGTGTCATCCCCCCAGAAGCGCTGAAAGTTGTCGGCGAACAGAGCCGGGTCGCGCACCTTCGGCGCCTGCGCGTAGTAAGCGACGAACAGGTCGATTCCACGGGTCCGAATGAGGTAGCGGACCAGCAGCGCGCCCTGCGAATAGCCGTCCCTGTCGAACCGCGGATCGCCACCGGGCAGCACCACCAGATCCTGCCAGCGGATCGGCGTTCCCTTTTGAGTCCCCAGGCCGGCGCCGCAACCAATGGCGCCTGCGAACCCCTCTGCCACCAGCGGGATCGGAGGGGCATGTGTACCGGTCATCAATTCGATGTAAGCGTGGTTCAGCTCGTGCTGGACAGGGACGCTCACGGCGACGACGGTCGGCCCTGCCTGCTCGCACCCACCCGCGGGCTCATCGCACGCCGACGACACCTCGGCCGCCGTGACCCAGTGATACTCGATCGTCCCCGCGCTGAGCGGCAGCAGGGTCGCTGTATCGGTCCAGTTGTTTTCCAGGGCGACCAGCGCCCTTTCGCCGTCGAGGCCGGGGGGCATCACGACGCCGGAAGAAACGTACAGCCGGAAGTGGGCCGATGCTCCGACGAACGCCCCCGGCAGCTGTCGGTCACAGCCAAGGAACAGAGCCAGCACCAGCAAGGTAACGCAGCGGCCGGGCGTCTTCATCACTCGCGCCTCAGGGCGTCTGACCAGCCGTGCGCTGGTTGATGGGCAGCGGGATCACGCCCGCTGCAGCCGGGAGCGTGGCGCGCGCAGTGAATGAACGGGCCAGGGTCTCGACGGTGAAGACGTATTCGCCGCTCGTCACGGTATCCCAGTGGTCGCACGGCACGGGACAGGTCGACCCTGGCGGGGGAGCGCTGCCGGTGATCGCGATCTGTCCGTCCCACGCGAGGTCGAGGTGGTCGCCGGGCGCGAGCTTCCTTGCCGGCCCGTCGCAGATCGGATCGGTCGCTTCGCAACGGAGTCTGCCGGCCGCGCCACAGCGGTTGCAGTCACACCAGCTATCGAGCCCTATCGCGGACAGTAGACGCGGGTCGCCGCCCGTGGCCGGCGCGGTGCTGATCGAAAACCCGCAGGTCACGAACAGGTTTTCAGGCAACAAGACGTCCGTCGTCCCGGCATTGGACAGCCTGAGGACCACAGGCCCGCCGCTCGCGCCGGCGTCACCGGCATGCGCGGCCGCGTCTACTGCGCCCGAAGCTCCGCCCTCTCCGGCTACGCCCGGTAACGGGCGGGAGCTTCCGCATCCCCAGGCGGCGAAGCTCACGACCGCCAACGCTCGAATGCCCACCCCACGCAGCGCAAAGGCCACGCCGGCAGACTAACACCCCAACTACCGCGAACCGGCGGCTGTTGACTGATTCTCGCGGGATGACAAGCTTCAGCTGGAAAGGGAGGGCACATGACCTCGAATCCCGGCGTCCCGCCATCACGCACTCGACCGATTGTGCTGCTCACCAAGATCAAGTCGAAGCCGCGCCTCGGCGCGATGACGCTG
The DNA here is from genome assembly GCA_045802645.1 of Polyangia bacterium. GTDB lineage: Bacteria > Myxococcota_A > Polyangia > Fen-1088 > Fen-1088 > JADGRB01. Next base: position 10,281 of record JBJMQQ010000259.1, on the reverse strand, counting down.
GCCTTTTTCCGTAGAGGCGAAGACCTGGAAGCGACCGAGTTCGAGAACGTCCCACACGACGATCCGGCGCTGGTCCCGCCGAAGCTGGGCTTCCGTAACTTCGACAGAATTCCGCGCCGTCGCGCGCCGTTGCTGCTGGTCTTCCTGGTGGTCCTCAGCGCCGGCTTCAGTGTGTACGCGCGGCATCACGGCCCTGAACTGCGCGGCGATGCAGCCCGCATCGCCACCGCCGTGGGGGCGAAACTGTCAGAGGCGTGGGTCTATCTGAAACAACTCGTCGCGGGGCACGCCCGGGCTCAGTGACCGCACCGGCCCCCCGTTACAGCTCTTTGGCTTCGATGCGACGGTTCTTCTGGCGGCCCTCGTCGGTGTCGTTGGAGGCGATCGGGTGCTCGTCGCCGAAGCCGATCGCGTCCAGTCGCTGCTTGTCGACGCCCTTCGACACGATGTAGTTGCGGCAGGCTTCCGCGCGCTTCTCCGACAGCACCTTGTTGGCCTTCGCGTTCCCGACATTGTCGGTGTGGCCCGAGATCTCGACGCGCGCGTTCTTCTTGTGGACCATGAAGTCGACCACCGCATCGAGCTGCGCGAACGAGTCGGGGCGAATCGTCGCCTTGGCGGTGTCGAAGTTGACCCCCGCGAGGATGAGCGGCCGCTGCGCGACCTCGCGCTTGTAGCGCAGCGTCAGCTTGACCGACTGATTCGGTTCGTCCGCCACGGGAACCGTGGCCGTGATCTCCCGGCGGCCGAGACTCAGGTACGCGACGTCGTAGGTCTTGCCGACCGGCACCAGCATCTCGGTGTACCCCTCGGTGTCGGTCGGCTCGGCGTAGTACTTGGTCTTGTCCGGGCCAGTCAGAAAGATGACCACCCCCTGGACCGGCCCCTTGTCCTTGTCGACGACGAACAGCTTCATCGCCGCCTGGGTTTTGGTCGGCGAGATCTTCGAGGCCGTCGCGCCGTGCGCCTTCTTGGCCGTGTGCGTGTCCTGAAGCTGGAACTCGGGCTTTTGGTCGCCGGCGGCGGGCGCGGGCGTCGCGGCGTACGCGGCCGTCCTGGCAGCAAGAACGATCGCGCCGATTGTCATGTGGGGACGGTGACGCATGGGGGACCCTCTGTTTCAGAACTCTATCGGCGCCTCAGGTCTCACATTGAACGTGGCGCGCCGGCGAGCTCATCCTGGGCGTCGAGACGACACTTGACTCCCTGCCCTCGCTGACCATCTCCAAGAGACGTGCACGAGGGGACGCACATGCCTGCGTGGCTCGAACAGACAACTGGTTTCCTGCTGCTCGTCTTGGTGTTGCTGGACGTGTTCCTCGACGTGCTCTACGCGCGGCTGGGCACCGGGATCCTGGCTCCGCGGATTTCGCATCTGATCTGGCGGCTCTTCCTCTGGGGGTCCCGCCCCCTCGGTAAGCACCGTCGCGTGGCGATGTCGTTTTGCGGGCCGGTCATCCTGGGAGCGCTGGTCGTGACCTGGGCCCTGGGGCTGACACTGGGAACCGCACTGGTCATTCACCCGGCGCTCGGCACGGCGGTCCGCGCCAGCAGCGGACCGACCCCCACCGACTTCCTCACCGCCCTTTACGTCGGCGGCAGCAGCGTCTCCATCGTGGGCGGCAGCAACTTCTCCCCGCAAACGGGAGCGTTCCACCTCTTCTTTCTGTTCAACTCGCTGCTCGGGCTGTCGGTGGTGTCACTCACGCTGACGTACCTGATGCAGATCTACTCCGCCCTCCAGCGGCGCAACGCGCTTGGGCTGCGCATTTACCTCTTCTCCGCACAACGCGGGGACGCCGCGGAGCTCATCGCCCGGCTCGGCCCGCAGGGACAATTCCAGGGTGGCTACTCCAACCTGTCGGAGCTGGCGGGCTCGGTCGCCCAGATGAAGGAGGCCCATCACTTCTACCCGGTCCTCTTCTACTTCCGCTTTCCCATGACCTACTACTCGGCGTCCGCCATCACCGCGGTCAGCCTGGATGCCGTTTCGCTCATCCTGAGCGCGCTGGACGAACGGGAGTATGGCTGGCTACAGCAGTCAGGCGCCGTTGCGGAGCTCTGGGCGGCGTCCAGGCTGGCGGTCACCTCGCTGGCCGCAACCTTCCTATCGGGCGACGCCGCCCAGCCGGGCCCGCCGACCGAAGAGGCAAAGGACCGCTGGCGGCGGCGCTACGACGTTGCGCTTCGACGGCTGCAGCAGGCCGGCATCCGCACCATCGCGGATGAGCAGGCGGGTGCCCGTCATTACCTCGAGCTCCGCGAACAGTGGGACGGCGTGGTGCGGCAGCTCGCGACCGCCCTGGCCTACTCGCCCGAGGAGATCGACCCGGCGGGCGCTCACCCGGAGCGCGCGATGAACGGCCCGCCGCCAATGACAGAGCTGGCACACGATCCCTTCCCCGAGGGGCCGCACGCGCAAGGCCCCGATGCCCTGCACTAGTCCGGGGGCGGCCGGCGACTCCACGCGACGATGAAGTCGCTGAATGCGCGCAGCTTGGCCGGCGCCAGGGCGCGGGACGGGTAATAGAGGTACACCGGGAAGCGTTCGTCGCGCCAGCGCGGGAAGAGCTCGATCAGCCTGCCGTCACGCAGGAGGTCTCCGACGCTGAGCTCCATGGGCTGGGCGATCGCCAGGCCGCCGACGCAGGCGCCGACCGCCGTGGCGACGTCGTTGACCAGCAGCCGTCCGCTCACGGCGACCCGGATGCGCTTGCGCCCCTGGTGAAACTCCCAGTCGAACGGCAACCCGGTGCGCGGATCGACGAAGTGGACGCATACGTGGCCGCGCGCGAGGTCTCGCGGGTGGCGTGGCCGGCCGTGGCGCGCCAGGTAGGCAGGCGACGCGCACGTGATGATTCGCGTATCCAGGAGACGCCGGGCCACCAGACCGGACGGCTCAGGCTCCCCGAACCAGACCGCGGCGTCGAACCCCTCGCTGACCAGGTTTCCAATCCGGTCTCGCACGGCCACTTCGACCTCCAGCTCTGGATACGCGGCCATGAAGTCCGCCAGGCGCGGCGCGATCACGTAACGCGCGCTGGATGCATCCACCGTGATCCGCAAGCGACCGCGGACGCGCCCGACCGCGCCTGCCGCGCCGTCGACGGCCTCTTCCAGCGCGCCGACCAGCGGCGCGACCCGTTCATGGAAGCGACGCCCCTCGTCCGTCAGGCTGACCGCACGCGCGTTCCGATCGAACAACCGGACGCCGATGCGTTGCTCGAGCCGAGCGACGGCGCGGCTCACCCCCGACTGCGTGAGACCGAGACGGGCCCCGGCCCCCACGAAGCTGCCGGTCTGAACAATCGCGGCCAGCAGGTCGAGGCCGCCCAGCAGCCGCGAATCGGTGCGCATGACCCGATCTTCTAGCATGCGTTCTACGCATCCTTGCTATGCGCACGCTGCGCTGGCGGCATGATTCGACGAGCTCCATCGTGAGCACACGAGGAGGCACCATGTTGAAGGGCAAACGAATCGTCATTCTGGGCGGCAGCGCCGGCATCGGGCTCGCCGTCGCCGAACTGGCCGCGCGCGAGGGCGCGCACGTCGTGATTGGATCCAGCACCCGGGCACGGGTCGACAGCGCGCTCGCGCGGCTGCCTGGCGCCGAAGGACATGTCGTCGATCTACGTGATGAGTCGGCGGTCCGCGGGCTCTTCGAGCGCATCGGTCGACTCGATCACCTCGTCTACACGGCGGGTGAGGAGTTGCTGATTGCGCCGCTCGCGCAGCTAGACCTGGTCAAGGCACGGCAATTCTTCGAGCTGCGCTACTGGGGCGCGCTGGCGGCGATCAAGGCAGCCGCGCCGCGGCTTGCCCGCGACGGCTCGATCGTCCTGACCAGCGGCGCAGCCGGCCACCGGCCGCATCCCGGGTTCGTCATTGGCGGAAGCATCTGCGCCGCAATGGAGGCCGTTGCGCGCGCGCTGGCGATCGAGCTAGCTCCCATCCGCGTCAACGTCGTCACACCGGGCTTCGTCGATACGGGCTTGTGGTCCAACGTGCCGGAGGAAGCCCGCCATCAGATGTTCCGGGACGCCGCCGCCCGTCTCCCCGTCGGCCATGTCGCCCAGCCCGCCGAGATCGCGGAGCACTACCTCGGCTTCATGCGCGGCCGCTACGTCACCGGCCAGTCGCTGCTCGTCGACGGCGGAGGTGTCCTGGTCTGAACCTTGGGCGCCGGCGTGCCCCTGCTCCCGGCTTCGGTACAACGGCCGGCCAGATCCGGGTCGACGCTGATGCGAACGTGGACGGCGCTCACCAGCTGGTCTGCCGTCGTCGATTCGGACGGGAGCAGCGTCTCGTATTCCGCCTGCATCAGGTGCGCGACCTTGGGGTGGGCGGTGGCGTCGCACCCGAGCAGGTCCTCGAACGCGCTCAGGAACTCACCGCCGCCCGCCGCCATGTCGCGCTTGAGGTCGCGGAAATTCACCTCGGCGAAGACCTCCTGGCGCCGATCCATCGCCACGACCCCGCCCGACACGCAATTCGACGTGCCGGACGAGATCGCGAAGGTCTGAATACCGGTGGCGTTCGTGCTCGCCGCCATGACCTGCGCGCCGGGCGTATTGATGGGACCGAAGATCATCGACCCCAGGCCGCAGCCCGCCATTCCGTACCAGCCCACCCCATAGCCGGGCGGCGGTGGCGGACGGCCCCGCCACTGCGCCTGCACCGCGCCGCCCAGAGCCGAGGCCAGCAGCCCGATCGCAATCGCCGCACGCTTCTTCATGGCCGCCACAACTTGGCGACGGTCCGGCTGAAGGCAATCGGGGCGATTGCGCAGCTACTTCTTCGTCAGCTTGACGTAGAAGTCTTCCGATTTGACGTTCGAGAAGGGTCCCGTCCAGAACTCGAATCCGACGGCGATGGCGCGCACGGTGTCGCCCGGCAACGTCAGCCCGCTGGTCGTCGCGCTGCGCATCTGCGCGTCGGCGATGAAGTCCATGACGTTGAACTCGAACTGGCAGGCGTCTTGTCCTTCGGCGCGCACGTAGTTGACGATCGGCGCGCCGTTGACGGTGCCGTAACGGATCGTCCAGGTGCCGGGCTCGCCGGCGACCGTCACGTTGTTGATGACGGCGTTCCCCGCGGGCTGCCGAAGCGGCGGGTCGCGCAGCCACACCATGAGATACGACTGGAACGCCGAGGCGGTTCCCAGCCAGATGTCCCACGCGGCGTTGTGCTGGCCGGCGTTGGGCGAGCTCCACTTCCACCCCGTCCAGAGCTTGTCGATGCTCGTGTAGGCGACCGGCAGACCACAGTCGCCGTGAGCGGCCGTCTCCGAGTAGCGGCCACAGTACGTCGTGGGATACCCGATGGGTGTTCCGTCGGGCATCGACGTGCCGGCGGCGCTGGTCACCGTGAACGAGGTTCCGTTGAACGACACGTCGCCGCCGGTCCAACCCGAGCCCCACCAGTTGGTGATGAACCGATAACTGGAGCCGTCACGCGTGACGTCGGCGCCGAAATACTTGTCCGTCGATTGCCCCTGACCGGACTGAGCCGGCGTACCGAAGCCGGGAGCGCCTGGTGTCGAACCGACTCCGCAACCCGTCGTGCTACCGCCGCTGCCCGTCGGGCTGGTGGTGCCACCGCTGCCCGTCGGGCCGGTGCCACCGCTGCCCGTCGCGGTCGTGCCGCCGGTGCCCGTCGCGGTCGTGCCGCCGGTGCCCGTGGGCGAGGAGTTGCTCGATCCGCAAGCGCCCAGGGTAAAGATGCTGGCCAGGACAACGACCCGTATTCCGGTAAGTGAGACTCGGTTCACTGCGACCTCCGTCATTAAGAGGACGCCAGTCTAACCTCCCGACGGTCACACCGCGCCCACGCTCGCCGTCGAAATGCTTCAGGAACTCCGAAATGGCCCCGCGCGTCGACGACTCGACCGGACACCGTGGCGTTCCCGTCGATGTACTGACAATATAACCTTGACGCTATATAACAGGTGGCGTATGAATCTGGGGTGCAGGCAGACGCGTCGCTGAACCGCGCCTTCGGAGCTTTGGCGGACCCGACCCGGCGAAGGATCTTGGCGCGGCTCGCGCTTGGCGAGGCCACCGTCAACGAGTTGGCCGAACCGTTCGCGATTTCTCAGCCGGCGATCTCACGTCACATCCGCGTGCTCTCGGAGGCGGGTCTGGTCGTGCAGCGTGTCGAGGGGACCAAGCGCCCGTGCCGCCTGGCGCCGGAAGCACTCTCCGAGCTCGACCAGTACCTGCAGATGCTGCGCGAGGCGCTCACCCGCAACTACCAGCGCCTCGACCAACTGCTGGCCAAACAACAAAAGAGGAGAAGAACCCCATGAGCAAGCTGGCCTTGACGACCGAAGGTGAGACGCACGTCGTCGTGAAGCGAAGGTTCGACGCCCCGCCCGAGGCTGTCTACCGCGCGCACCTGGATCCGAAGCTGCTCCGACAGTGGTGCCTCGGCCCCGACGGCTGGACGATGCCCGTGTGCATCAACGAGGGCAAGCCGGGCGGGCAGATGCGCTACGAGTGGACGAACGGCAAGGGTGGCGGCTTCTTCTTGACCGGCGAAATCCTGGAGCTCGATCCCCCCCATCGCATCGTGCACGTCGAACGCATGCACATGCCGGAACGTACGCCCGACAACCGCGTCGTCACGACCTTCGTCGCCGAGGGGACCGGGACGCTGATGACGATGCGGATGTCGCTGCCCGACGCAGCAACGCGCAAGGCGATGCTGGCCACAGGGATGGAGCATGGGATGGAGGCCTCGTACGCGCGGCTCGAACGCCTGCCCGGCTGGGAGATCGCGTCGTGAAGACGGCCAAGGGCAAGGCTGCCCCGAGGCCCAGCATCCACTTCAGCATCGACGTTCCCGAGCTCGAAGCGGGGCTACGCTTCTACGGAGCAGTCTTTGGCTTCGTGGAGACGGCTCGCCCGTTTCCGACGATGGCCGTCCTCGACGCCAACAACGCGACGGTGTGCATGCACGCGAAGCAGGCGGGCAGCAAGAGCTCGCCGGCCGGCGCGGAGCGGCGCCGGTATGAGCGACACTGGACGCCCGTCCACCTCGACCTCCACGTCGACGACTTCGATGCGGTGCTGGACAAAGTGCGCGCGCAAGGAGGCGCCATCGAGAACGAGTTCCGAACGCAGGGCCCCATGCCGGCCGCGTTTTGCAGCGACCCGTTCGGCAACGGGTTCTGCGTCATCGGTGAGCGAGCCGGCTGACGCGCCGGAGCGGATCAATCGTCGTTCAGCAAGGCCTCGATCCGGGCCGCGAGCTTGCCGCGCCATCCCTTGGATAGGCTCTCGAACGCGAAGGCGTTCTTCTCGGTGAACCCGGCGTGCTCGAGGCGCAGCAAGGTGCCCTGCCCGGCGGTCGCCGTCAGGGTCCACGTCACGGTGGTGTCGATGCGTGTGCCGTACCCCTGAAGATCGTCGCTGCCGCCGCGCCACGAATACCGCAGGCGCTTCGGCGGGTCGACCTCCAGAACTTCGCAGTGCACGACACCGTCCCAGCCGGGTATGGGCGGCGCCCGGAAGGTGAAGCGGTGGCCCACCTCGGCTCGGATGTCGTTCTCCATCAGCCAGCGCGCGAGCAGCTGCGGTTCCGTCAGCGCGCGCCACACCGCTGCAGGCGGCCGCTTGATCTCGTACTCGACGACGATGGTCTTCGTCTCTTCGATCGTCCCGGCTTGGCTCATTCGTCCCCCTCCTCGAGCAGGTTCTTCAGTTTGTCGATGCTCTGGACCCAGAACGCCTGGTAGTCCGAGAGCCAATTCACCAGAGGCTTCAGCCCCCGCGGCTCGGCCCGGTAATGCGTGAGCCGCCCTTCGTAACGCTCCTTGACCAGCCCCACGCGACGCAGTGCCGCCAGATGCTGCGACACCGCCGGCTGCGAGACGCCGAAGCTGGCGGTCAGATCCTTCACCGGCGTCTCCTCGGCAGAGAGCCGTTCGAAGATTGCTCGGCGGGTGGGATCGGCCAACACCCGCAGCACCTCACCGACGTCCATCATGACTAACTCATAAGCCGCGGCTTATGAGTTGTCAATCGAATCGAGGGTTACTTCCGGGGCGGGAAGTTCTGGAAGGCCTTGTTCACGGCCTCGGCGATCTTCTTGTCGGAGACAGGCACCTGGACCTCGGCCTGTGCGTAGGCGCGCCAGACCAGCCGCTTGGTGTGGGTATCGACCAGGTCGATGATCAACGTTCCTTCGTTGTACGTGCGCGCCCACCAGTCGTTGTAGGTCGGGTCCCACCACCCGCCGGTCCAGAACGGACCGAAGCCGGGTCCGGGTCCGTACGCCGGCATCCCTTCCACCTCGGTCCGCGTGCGGGCACCGCCGTAATAGCCCACGTCCAGGTCGGCGCTGCCTGGATTTTCCTGGAGTCCCTTGGCCTGTAGCGTGCTGCGCAGCGCGCCGGCGATTCGATCCTTGACCAGGGTGTTGGCGTCGTCGGCGACGCCCTCGTGAACCAGGTGACCGCCGGCGATCTGGAACGTGTGGTACTGCGAGAAGTCGACCGCGTGATCGAAATCCGTCGACACCGACACCGTCGCACAGCCCGCCAGCATTACGGCGCCACACATCGCCGCGGCGCGCGGCAGCCCTCTTCGCCCGGACGTTCGTGCGGCGGCCATCCGAAGCTCATGGGTTTGCGGCCGGGCTGTCGCAATCAGAAAAACCCCGATTCGGCCCCCGCGGAGGCCGGTTCAGGGGGTGCGCGGCAGAAGCTTCAGCAAGGCTGGATTGCCCTGCGCGTACTCGGTGGTCGGGCGATCGCCGCCGTCGGTGAGCTTCGGATCCGCGCCGTGGCTCAGAAGAAGCGGGATGGCGTGCTGCTGCTTGAACAACAGCGCATTCATGAGCGGGGTCACCCCGTTTTGTCCCCGTTCGTTGGGGTTGGCCTTGTTCTCCAGCAGGAACGCGACCAGCTCGGGCGCCTCACGGTTGCCGAGTCCCACCCCCTTGGTCGCGACGCACAGCAGACCGTTGCCATACTGGTCCTTGTCGTTGGCGTCGGCTCCTGCCGCCAGCAGCACCTGGACCAGATCCACACGACCGTCGTCGGCGGCGATCAGCAGAGGTGATTCCTGGTCTTGACGCCGGCGGATGCGGACGGTCGCCTTCTTCGCGATGAGCGCGTTCACCGTATCGAGATCGCCACATTCGGTGGCAAAGATCAGCGCCGTCTTGCCGTCGGCGCTGACCGCGTTGACGTCGGCGCCGCCGTCGAGGAGCTTTCCCACGGCCGCCGGGTGACAGGAGCCGGCCGCAACCATGAGCGGCGTCAGGCCGTCCTTCACGCTGTTGACGCCCTTGCCGGCGGCCAGCAATCGCCCGATCGCCGGCGCGTCCCCGAGCGCGGCGGCCGAATGCAGGTTCTCGGGGCTGGGAAGAACGGCTGGTGTCGACATCGCCGCCAGCACGTACCTGACGGGGGTCTCGGTGCCGCCAAAGTCGACCGTCCCTTCCAGGGTCGCCTCCGCCGGCGTCGACTGATGGATCTCGAGCTCCATCACCGCGCTCAGGTTTCGGAACCGGACGTGCCGGCCGCCGCGCGGCTCGAACCGCCCCTGGTCGTCGACGTGCGCGTTCGCGTCGAGGATCAAGAACCGATCGCCGTCGATCGCCAGGATGCCCTGATCACCGCCTTTGGTGCTGCTCGACTTGTCGACGGGCCGCAGCGTCGTCGAGGTGATTCGCCACGAGCGGGCCGCGAACGCCTTGATCGCGTCACTCGTGGCGGCGCTCGCGCCGGGCGTCGCTCCACCGGCGCGAACGGGAGGCTTCGAGCACGCCGCCGCCACCGCGATCAGGAAGAGAGCCGTGAGCTGAATGAACTCGCGTATGCGCGCGGACGCGATGAGCCGAAGCATCTTGACCATTTGTTGACTGTAATTCTGCACATTTATGGTGTCGACACCTCAGAACTCCGCGAGTGCGCGCGTGACGAACGTCAGAAATCCGAGACGACGATGGCACGATCCCCGCGCCGTTTCGGGGGAGGCGAGAAGCAGTCCCGTGTGGCCTCGCCATTGCTACCTCGCGCGCCACACACGATGAACAGATCGACTTTGCTCGCATTCACATTTTTGGCATCCACCATCGCCGCCGCCGCGTGCGGAAGCAGCGCAAGCTCTCCGTCGACGGCGGGAACCGGAGGAAGCACCGGGACGGCGGGTGACCGCGCCACCGGCGGCGCGGCCGGACATGGCACCGGCGGCGCGGCCGCAGGTGGCACCGGCGGTGCGGCCGGAGGTGGCACCGCCGGCGCGGCCGGACATGGCACCGGCGGCGCGGCCG